>JAUMZM010000057.1 GCA_030528125.1 Tissierellia bacterium | reverse complement strand
AATTAATAAAAAAATGATGTCGCAGAATAGATAATTCTATTCTGCAACACCACCAAGTCTTTTTTCTCATAAATTGGTTCTTGAAGTGTAATTGATTTTGTATGAGTTACAAAACTTTCTGTTTTTATTTTTAAATTTATAGTTTTTCCTTTAACATTGTGTCTTTTAAGATTATTTGATAAATCTTCGCATAGATTTTCTAGATAAGAGTGTAGTTCATTTTTATTATTTGTATTTTTTTCAAATGTAGTTTCTTCACCAATGGACTTTCTAGACCTTTTGGGATTAATTTGTCTGTCATCTTTTCCTCGTATAACTTCATATATGTATTTTCCCTGTTTTCCAAAATTTTCTATCAAAAAATCAAGATTTAATCTTAAAAGATCGTCAACTTTATAAATTCCTATTGAGTTTAGCTTATTTTGAGTTCTATTTCCTATTCCATGTATTTTTGATATATTAAGATCTCTTAGTATATCTGGAACATCTTCTCTTCTTATTACCTTTATTCCATTAGGCTTATTCCAATCAGATGCAAGTTTTGCTAAGAATTTATTATAAGATATTCCAATAGAACAAGTTAATTGGGTTTTTTCTTTTATTTCATCTTTTATTTTCTTAGCTATTATAATGGGATTTTTGTCTAATATATCAATATATGCTTCATCTATAGAAACTTGTTCGAATCTATATGCATATTTTCTTACTATATTAAAAACTTCATTAGATTTTTTCTTATAATAAACTCTTCTTATTGGTACTATTGTAATATTTGGACATTTCTTTTTGGCAATAAAAACAGGCATTGCAGAATGGACTCCAAACTTTCTTGCATTGTAATTAGCAGTTGTAATTATTGATTTATTTGAAATCCCCCCAACAGCCATTGGAATATTTTTTAAAGATGGGTTTATTAACTCTTCACAAGAGGCATAGAAGGCATCCATATCTATATGCAATATATTCAATTTATAATTATTTGCCATATTATCACCTGATATTAGTATAACATATTTTAAAAAACATCTGTTTAATGTTATAATAAAATAAATGAGGTGGAATATGAGAATAGATAAGTTTTTAAAAAATTCCAGAATTATAAAAAGAAGACAAGTTGCAAAGTCTGCTTGTGAAGACGGAAGAGTTAAGGTTAATGGTTCAATTGCAAAACCTTCCACAGAAGTAAAAGAAGGCGATGAGGTTGAAGTTACTTTTGGAAATAGAATTTTAAATGTAAAAGTTAAATATCTTATTGAAGGGGCAAAAAAAGATAATGCCTATGATATGTATGAGGAAATAAATGAATGATTTAAATAAGTTTAATAAAGATAGATGCAAAAAAAATAGGAAATTTATAAAGTTTTTCTCAGGTATGGTCATAGTATCTTTTTCTTTCTTTTTTGTCTTATCTGCATACCAAAAAAAGACCTTGAGTGATTTAGAAGAAAACATTAAAGAAAATGAAGAATACATAAATAAGTTGAATTTAGACATTGAGTCTTTAAAATATGATTATAGTATGAGAAATACAGATGAATTTAAAGAAAAGATAGCAAGAAGTAGGCTTAATATGATTAAGGATGATGAATATCTTTATGAAGATGAGAACAGAGAATAAGTTTGTTGATAATATTTTTACTAAAAAGCTTATAGATAAAGGAGATAATATAATAGCGGCAATCAGCGGGGGTGCTGATTCCGTATTTTTATTTTATAACCTAATTAATTTAAAAGAAAAATTAGACTTTAATTTTGTTGTCTGTCATCTAAATCATCTACATAGAAAAGAAAGCTTCAATGATGAAGAATTCGTAAGAAATCTTTGTAAAGAGAATAATATAGAATTTTTCTATGAAAGAAAAAGCATGGATGACTATGCAAAAAAGTTAAAAATAACTCCTGAAGATGCAGGAAGAAGATTAAGATATGATTTTTTTAGAAGAATTTCAAAAAAGTATTCTAATTCAAAAATTGCTGTTGCTCATAACATGGATGATCAGGTGGAAACTGTTATAATGAGAATGATAAGAGGAACTGGAATAGATGGATTAAAAGCTATGGATTTTTCTAGTTATGATATAATAAGGCCTATTTTAAATTATAAAAAGAGTGAAATAACTCAAATACTTGATAAAAATAATATAAGATATGTAAATGATAAAACAAATTTTTCGACTGATTATACTAGAAATAAAATTAGGCTTGAAATAATACCTAAATTTTTAGAAATAAATCCAAAGGCGATAGAATCAATATTTAATTTATCTTTCATTGCAAAATCTGAAAGCAGAATATTAGATGCTTACGATGAAGAACTATTCGAAAAAATGGTTCTATTAGAAAATAACAATAAGATAAAACTAGATAATAAGCTTTTTGAAAGTATTGATTTAGATAGAAGATATAGGATAATAAGATATACTCTTAAAAAACTTCTTGGTAACCTTGATAATATAAATAAAATTCATATAGAAACTATTTCGAATATTATAAATCTTGGAGTAGGAAAAGAAATAGAGATATCTGATTTTAGAGTCCTTAAAAATTATAAATCTTATGATTTTTATAAAAAAACACAGAAGAATACTGATATATTAAATTTATCTAGCAATCAAATAATAAATTTTTCTGATTTTGTTATTAAAACAAGTATAATCGAAAAAGAAGAATTTGAAAATATAAATAAAAAACACAAGTATTTTTTTGATAGCGATCTTTTAGAATATCCATTAAAACTAAGAACTAGAAGAAATGGAGATAGAATAAAACCGTTTGGAATGGACAATAATAAGAAATTAAAAGATCTTTTTATTGATATGAAAGTAGACAAAACTTTAAGAGATAATTTGCCTATTATCTTAAGTAGTGATACTATAATCGCGGTGTGTTCTATTAAAAGGTCGAATTGTTACATAGTAACTGAAAATACCAAAAAAATATTAGTTATTGAATATTGGAGGAAAGATGAATACGAATTTCAATGATGTTATCAGTAAAGTTCTTATTGATGAAGATAGCATCCAAAAAAAGATTAAACAAATAGCTACAAATATCAATCAATTTTATGAAGATGAACCACAAGATGTATTGCTTGTAGGAATTCTTAGAGGATCAATAATGTTTATGTCAGATCTTGCAAAGTATCTAAAAATAGATTGTAAGCTTGATTTTATGGATGTTTCAAGTTATGGAGATTCTACTGAATCATCTGGAAACGTCAAAATAGTAAAAGACCTTGATACTGATGTAAAAGATCTTAATGTACTTATAATAGAAGATATTATAGATTCTGGAAATACTCTTTATTTTCTTGTAGATACTTTAAAGCAAAGAGGAGCTAAGAGTATTAAGATTGTGACTTTATTGGATAAACCAGAAAGACGCGAAAAAGATGTTCAACCTGATTGGACAGGATTTAAAATACCTGATGAATTCGTTGTAGGATATGGTTTAGATTATGCACAACATTATAGAAATTTACCATATATAGGAGTTTTAAAAAGAGAGGTTTATGAAAAGTAGAAATAATTTTAGCGTCTTATATTCTTTTCTAATTCTAATTCTTATGATATTTTTCTTATCAAGATTTGATGGAATAAATAATATAAACAAGGAAGTTCCCATAAATGATGTAATAGAATTAATAGAAGAAGATAAAGTTAATGAAGTAAAAGTAACTGGTTCAAAAATAGAATTAACATTAAAAGATAAGGAAAAAGATAAAGAAGATTTAGTAACATCTACAATAGGAGATGAATTAAAGCCTAGCTTTTATGATGATTATATAAAAGAACCCGTAGAATCGGGAAAAATAAAATATATATCCAAACCTGAAGAAAAGACTCCTTGGTATATTACGATGATACCTACTGTAATTATGATTGTAGTAATGGGATTTTTTATGTATTTTCTATATACGAGAGTGCAAGGAGCTAATTCTGGCATGAATAATTTTTCCAAGTCTAGAGCCATTTTAAATGAGAATAAAGATAATAGTATAACATTTAAAGATGTTGCAGGACTTAAAGAGGAAAAAGAAGAACTTACAGAAATAGTTGATTTCTTAAGAAATCCTCAAAGGTTTATAAAAATGGGAGCAAGAATACCTAAAGGTGTTCTAATGGTAGGCCCTCCAGGAACTGGAAAGACTTATTTATCAAAAGCTGTAGCTGGAGAAGCTAAAGTTCCTTTCTACAGTATAAGTGGTTCAGACTTTGTTGAAATGTTCGTTGGAGTAGGAGCAAGTAGAGTTAGAAATATGTTTGAAGAAGCCAAGAAAAACTCTCCTTGTATTATATTCATAGATGAAATTGATGCTGTTGGAAGACAAAGAGGAACTGGTCTTGGCGGAGGTCATGATGAAAGAGAACAGACACTAAACCAATTATTGGTTGAAATGGATGGTTTTTCTTCAAATGAAGGAATAATTGTAATGGCTGCAACAAATAGACCAGATATTTTGGATAAAGCACTTTTGAGATCTGGAAGATTTGATAGGACTGTATATATAGGATTACCAGATGTACGAGAAAGAGAAGCTGTTTTATTAATTCATACAAAAAATAAGCCAATGTCTAAGGATATAGACCTTACAAGTATCGCAAAGGAAACTGCAGGATTTTCTCCAGCTGACTTAGAGAATGTGACAAATGAAGCGGCACTTTTGGCTGCAAGAAATCATTCTGATACGATAACTAATGATGACTTACAAGAAGCTGCTATAAAAGTTATTGCAGGACCTGAGAAGAAATCTAAGGTTGTTATAGAAAGAGAAAGGGTATTAACTGCATATCATGAAGCAGGACATGCTATTACTCAAAGCTTAATAGAAGGTATGGATCCTGTTGGAATGATAACAATTGTCCCTAGGGGACAAGCAGGAGGATTCACATCATTTATTCCTCAAGAAGATAGATCATTTATGACAAAAAATGAAATGCTAAATGAAATAGTTACACTCCTTGGAGGAAGAGCTGCAGAAAAGATCGTACTAGATGATATATCAACAGGCGCATCTAATGATATCCAAAGAGCTACCAAGATAGCCAAAGAAATGGTAACAACTTATGGAATGAGTGATTTATTGGGACCTGTTTCTTTTTCACAAGAAGACTCTAAGCCATTTGTTGGAAGAGATATTGGACATCAAAAAGCTTATTCTGAAAAGACGGCAGTTGAAATCGATAATGAAGTAATAAATATAATAAGCACATCTTATGACAAATCAATAAAAATTCTAGAGGACAATATAGCAATACTTCATGAACTTGCCAAAGAACTTTTAGAAAAAGAGACTGTAAAGAAAGAACAAGTAAAGGAAATAATTGATAAATACAAAAACTAATAATTAATTAAAAAAGAAAGGAAAGATATGAATAAAAACGGATTTAGCTTTAATACTATGATTATAATAATTTATGCTGTGCTTGCCGTTATGTTAGGAATTAGAGTTTTTAAAGGTATAAAAGCTAGAAAAGAACTTAAAGGAGAAGTAAAAGAGTTTAAAAAGAAAGCATCACCTTTTGAATATGTCCTAATCATAATGCTTATAGTTATAGGAGCATTAAATTTTATAAGCGTATCAGAAGGCCAAAAAATTTATAGCTATTTAGTTGGAATAATGATGTTTGTGATAGCTTTATTCTTCTTTTTAAATTTAACTATGAAAATAAAAATAGCAGAAAATGGAATACTTGCAGATGGCTCATTTAACACATATAAAGAGATCAAAAAATGGGGATTTGATAAGGACAATGGAGATTTAGTTATGTTAACAAAAGTAGATCACCAAGAAGAACAAAAAGTTATCAAAGCAAGATTAGAAGATATGGTCGAGATAAATAATTTAATAAGAAAATATAAGCTAGGTAAATAAAAACGTGCCTTGAAAAAGGCACGTTTTTGATGTACTATAAAAATGTTATTAACAAATAAGGAGTGTTATATGTCAAAACAAAAGTATATTTTCGTAACAGGAGGAGTTGTTTCAGGAATTGGAAAGGGTATATCTGCAGCATCAATAGGTAGAATGTTAAAAGATATGGGCTTTTCAGTTTTTATGCAAAAGTTTGATCCGTATTTAAACATCGATCCAGGCACTATGAGTCCTTATCAACATGGAGAAGTCTTTGTAACTAAAGATGGGGGCGAGACTGATCTAGACTTAGGACATTATGAGAGGTTTATAGACGTTGAACTTACAAAAGATTCATCAATTACAAGTGGAAAGATTTATGATAGTGTTCTTACAAAAGAAAGAAGAGGAGATTTTGAAGGAAGAACAGTTCAAGTTATCCCACATATAACAGATGAAATCAAAGAAAAAGTTTATAAAGTCAAAAATATTTCTAAAGCTGATATTGTAATAACAGAAATTGGTGGAACTGTAGGAGATATTGAATCTCAGCCTTTCTTTGAAGCAATAAGACAAATACATTCCGAAAATCCCGAGGATGTTCTTTTTGTTCATACAACATTAGTTCCTACTATTCCAGGAAGCAATGAGCTTAAAACAAAGCCAACTCAGCATTCATATAAACAACTTATGAATTATGGTATTCAACCTGATGTAATAGTATTAAGAGCTGATTATCCAATAACAGAATCTATAAGATCAAAGATCTCTTTATTCTGCGGAGTTCCAAAAGAAGGAATCGTTCAATCAGAAAATTGTGATTTGATTTATGAAGTTCCACTATCATTAAAAAAACAAAACTTAGATAAATATATCTGCAAGAAGTTAGGATTGATTCCAGAAATTGATGAGAGTAACAAATGGGCAGATATGGTCAAAAAATTCAAAAAAGCAGACAAAACTTTAAATATAGCAATGGTAGGTAAATATATGAAACTACACGATGCTTATCTATCTGTTTCACAAGCACTTATAGATTCTGGATATAATGAAGGATATAAAGTTCATATTTCATACCTTGATTCTGAAGAAATAACAAAAGATAATTATAATGAATTTCTAAAAGATTTTGATGGCTATTTAGTTCCTGGTGGATTTGGAGAAAGAGGAATCGAAGGAATGATTCTTACTTCAAAATATGCAAGAGAAAACAAAAAACCATATTTTGGTATTTGTTTAGGAATGCAAGTTGCTGTAATAGAAATTTTAAGAGATGAATGTGGAATAAAAGATGCAAATAGTGAAGAATTTGACAAAAATACTCAAAATCCTGTAATTCATATAATAGATGATTATGATAAGGATGATTTGGGAGGAACTCTTAGACTTGGAAATTATTTGTGTAAATTAAAGAATGATTCTAGAGTATCTAAAATATACAATAAAGATGAAATAATAGAAAGACATAGACATAGATATGAAGTAAATAATGACTATATTTCTAAACTTAATCAAGCAGGTGTAACAATATCAGGAATTTATGAGAAGGAAAATCTTGCAGAAATAATTGAGTTAAAAGATCATCCTTTCTTTATGGCTTGTCAATTTCATCCTGAATTTAAGTCAAGACCTAATAATCCAGGTCCACTATTTAGTGAATTTATTAAATCTTGTGGCTTAGAAAAATTTGAAAAGTAAAAATTATGTTTAAAATAACGAGAGAATATAGTTTTGATATTCTCTCTTATTAAGAATGAGTAAATAAAGATATTATAGGTTTAGTTTTATTTGATACATTAAAAATATATATTTCAATTACTAAAGTTATAACTATATAATGATAAATTTGTAACTAGCTAAACTCCAGTATTTATTTTTGTAATACTCATCTCTTATCTAGTCATAAGAACCAATAAAAATAAAAGGAGAAAAAATGCTATTAGTAATTGATATAGGAAATACAAACACTGTATTAGGAGTGTTTAAAGGAGATGATTTGCTATTTGATTTTAGAATAGGATCAAATAACAATATCACAAGTGATGAACTAAGAGTTAATATAAATGAATTGCTCTTACTTAATAAAATAAATAAACATGATATAAAAGATGTTATTATATCATCAGTTGTTCCAAACTTGGTTTATACTTGGGAATCTGCAATCAAAAAGTTTTTTGGAAAAAAAGCTTTAGTTGTAGGAGAGGGAACCAAAAGTGGAATGGAGATAAAATACGATAATCCAAAAGAAGTCGGCAGTGATAGAATAGTAAACTCTGTTGCAGCATATAATAAATATGGTGGACCACTAATAGTTGTAGATCTTGGAACTGCAACTACTTTTGATGTAATAAATTCAAAAGGACAGTATCTTGGAGGAACTATTGCTCCTGGAATAAAAATTTCATCAGAAGCTTTGTTTTTAAAAACAGCAAAACTTCCTAAAATAGAATTACAAATTCCTGAAAAAGCAATAGAAAAAAACACACCTGCAAGTATGAATGCAGGTATTGTGTATGGCTACATTGGATTATTGGATTATATTATAGACAAAATAAAAGAAGAATTAGAAGAACAAGGTGAAGATATTAATAAATTAAATGTAATCTCAACAGGTGGTTATTCCTCTTTATTAGCAAATTCAACAAAAAATATTAATATAGTTGATAGAGATATAACATTGGAAGGATTAAAATTAATTTATGAGAGAACAATTAAAAAATAAAAAAGTAATTCTTGCTCCTCTAGCAGGAGTAAGCGATGTATCTTTTAGGATAATATGCGAAAGCTTAGGGGCTGATAGAACATTTACTGAGATGGTAAGTGCAAAAGGCTTATATTATAATGATAAGAAAACGGAAAAAATTACTTATATAGATAAGATAGAAAAAAAGGCTGGGATACAGATTTTTGGTAGAGATACCGAGATAATGAAAAATATCGTAGAGAATAAATTAAATCCTAGAAATGATATAAATGAAATATCAGTAAATATGGGTTGTCCTGCTCCAAAAATTGTCAAAAATAAAGAAGGTTCATACCTTTTAAAAGAGCCTGATAAAGTTTATGAAATATTAAGCGAATTAAAGAAAGTATCAAAGAAACCATTAAGTTTGAAATATAGAATCGGTTTTGATGATGATAGTATAAATTTCTTAGAGATAGGGAAGATAGCCGATGAGCTTAATCTGTCATCTATTACTCTTCATGGCAGGACAAGAGAGCAATATTATAGTGGTAAAGCTAACTGGGAATGTATAAAAAAATTAAAAGAATCAGTAAGAATCCCTGTTTTTGCAAATGGAGATGTTTTTTCTGTTGAAGATTTCATAAATATAATGGAGATTACTAATTGCGATGGTGTTATGATTGCAAGAGGATCTATGGGTAATCCATTTATATTTAAACAGATCAAAGATTTTGTAAATACAGGAAGTTACGATATAATAAGTCCTAAGCAAATAATTGAAATGATCAAGTATCATTATAAATTGGAATTAGAGTTTAAAGAGCCTAGAATTGCCATAAATCAGATGCGAAAACATGTAGGGTGGTATCTAAAAGGCCTCAATGGCTCAAATAAAATAAAAAACAAAATTAATAATCTAAATAACTTAGATGGAATTTTTCGTATTTTAGATGAATATGAGAAATTTTTAGAAAGGAAGTAAGTAACTATGGCATCAAAAGAAGTAATACTTAGTAAAGAATATCTTGAAAAAATTCAATCTGAATTAGAATATTTAAAGACAGAAAGAAGACCTGAAATTGCAGAAAAGATAAAAATAGCAAGAGGTTTTGGAGATTTATCAGAAAATGCAGAGTATGATGAAGCAAAAAATGAACAAGCAGAAGTTGAAGCTAGAATAGCTAAAATCGAGCACATGATTAGAAATGCAAAAACAATCGATGAAAATACTCCAAAAGATGAAGTAGGTCTTGGTAAGACTGTTTTAATTTATGATGAAGAATTTAAAGAGAATTTAGAATATAAAATAGTTGGTACAGCAGAAGCTAGTCCTTTGGATGGTAGAATTTCTAATGAATCTCCAGTAGGAAAAGCACTTCTTGGAGCAAAAGTTGGCGATCGTGTTGAAGCTGAAACACCTCAAGGCAAAGCATACTATAAGATTTTAGAAATAAATTAAGGAGATATAATGAAAAGAATAGAAGATCCAAATGAAATGGTAAAAATTAAGCGTGAAAAACTTAATAGATTAAGAGAAGAAGGCAAAGATCCTTATATTATAGAAAATTTTAGAGATATAACTCATTCAGCTTTAGTAAAAGAAAATTTTGAAGAATTTGATGGCAAAGAAATCAATATAGCAGGAAGAATCATGGCTAGAAGAGGTCATGGAAAAATTTCTTTTATGGATGTTCAAGATCAAACAGATCGTATCCAAATTGTAAACAGAAAAAATATAATTGGTGATGAAGAATACAAGTATATAAAAGATTTAGATATTGGAGATATAATAGGTGCAACAGGAAAAGTATTTAAGACAGAATCTGGAGAAATATCTGTTGAGACATCTAAAGTAACTCTTTTATCAAAATCACTTCAAGTATTGCCAGAAAAATGGCATGGACTTAAAGATACGGATATAAGATATAGACAAAGATATCTTGATCTTACAGTAAATCCTGAAGTAAAAGATGTATTTATAAAAAGAACAAAAATAATATCTGAAATAAGAAATTTCTTAAATGAAAAAGGATATCTAGAAGTAGAAACACCAATTTTAAATACAATATCAGGTGGAGCAAATGCAAGACCATTTATAACTCATCATAATACATTAGATATTGATATGTATTTAAGAATTGCTAATGAATTATATCTAAAAAGACTAATAGTAGGTGGATTTGAAAAAGTATATGAAATGGGAAGAATGTTTAGAAATGAAGGAATGGATCCTAAACACAACCCAGAATATACAGCAATAGAGTTATATGAAGCTTATTCAGATTATACAGATATGATGAATATAGCAGAAGAAATGATTTCTACAGTATCTCAAAAAGTTCTAGGAACAATGAATATAAATTATCTTGGAAAAGATATAAACCTTACACCACCTTGGAAGAGAATAACTATGATTGATGCAATTAAAGAAGTTACAGGAGTTGACTTTAACAGTATAAATACAGATCAAGAGGCTATTCAAATTGCAAAGGAAAAAGGTGTAGAAGTAAAAGAAACTAGGGGAGAAATAATATCTGAGTTCTTTGAAGAATTTGTAGAAGATACATTAATACAACCAACTTTTGTATATAACTATCCAGTAGAAGTTTCACCACTTGCAAAGAGAAATCCTGACGATAGAAGATTAACTCATAGATTTGAAGCATTTATAAATGGATCAGAAATAGGAAATGCATTTAGTGAATTAAATGATGCCGAAGATCAAAAAGAAAGATTCTTAAAACAAGTTCAAAAAAGAGAAAATGGTGATGATGAAGCTCAAATGATGGATTATGACTTTATCAATGCACTTGAAGTTGGATTACCACCAACAGGTGGATTAGGTCTTGGAATTGATAGAATTATAATGCTTCTTACAAATCAAGAGTCTATAAGAGATGTCCTATTATTCCCAACAATGAAGCCAATAGGCTTAGAAAAGGCAGAAAATAGGGATTTGTCAA
>JAUMZM010000093.1 GCA_030528125.1 Tissierellia bacterium | reverse complement strand
ATAAAAAAATGATGTCGCAGAATAGATAATTCTATTCTGCAACACCACCTTTTTTAGTTACAATGTAAATTTCATAGATTACTTACAGTAATAATATTTATAAATCTAGATTAAATCATCAAACTTAATCTTGTCTTCTTTAAAGCATTCATTAAGCTTTCTTAGAGCAATCGACTTATTATTAGCAATAGTCTGATAGCTTTTACCATACATTATCGCAATATCACCAGTAGAATAGCCATTAAAGTAGAAATCATAGATTATATTTCTTTGCAAATCATTAAGATATTTAAGCTTGCTTTTAATAATATAATTAAGCTCCATTAAGCTAATCTCGTCGTAGTTTTTCGAACTTAATAAGAAATTGCTGTATTTTTCATCAGTAATATCCACACAATCAAAATCCTTTACACCCTCATTAAAGAAAGCAAACTTCAAAGAACTCTTAAGATAAGAGCCAAAGCTTCCCTTATAAGGATAATAATTTGCTATACACTCAATGACAACATGAATTGAGAAATCATACGCCTCGTTAAAGTCACAACCGAAATAATACTTACTAATACTAGATAGAATAAGAGGCTTATACTTATCAATAATTCTAGCAGTGTTTTTGACATTTATGTCCATAAAAAACCTTTCTTGGCGCCTTTGTATTTACCGGTAATAAGATAATATACAAAAACAAAACAAAAGTTTAATTGGATAAAATCCTTTTATAATAAGAAAATAACGACAAAACACTTTTATAAAGAAAATAATACAAAAAATAAAAGATAAAACAAATACAACAATAAAAAATCCCGCCTAAGCAGGAATCATAAGATATTAGAATAAGGATTATCGAGAAATTTAAGTCTAAAATAATCAGCAACCATGTAATTTCTAATAACAGTATTAGTAGAATTAAGAAAAGAAATGACTTCACCAGTTAGAAGATGAATACCAGAATCATCAATGAACTTAACAAAATATGAATTAACAAAACCCCTTTGATCATCAATAGAGCTTTTCCTATACTTAAACCCAAAAAAAGACATCTTAGAATTAATAATCCAAGGATAATTTCTAGAAATATTATAGAAAGACTTAAGGTTTTTGTTGCTAGATTTTATAGAAACATTGTATTTAGAACACAAGTTTTTCAAAATATTAGTAGGAATCTTCTCATATACCTTGTAGCCATCAAGAAAAAATACAATAGAGCCAACACCTACTTTAGAAATTTCATAAGGCAAAATAGCCATAATATTATCCATAAGCCCTCCTTAGTGAATATAAATTGCACTATTTAAAAATATTATAACAAATCTAATCCAAATATCAAAGAATATTTAATAATTAGCATATAGATAACAAAGACATTTGAAATACGAAAGAATAAAGACAAGGAAATTGCAAGGAAAACAAGAAAAAGAAAGAAAAAAGTAAAAAACATCAAAAAATATTTGACAAAAGTACAAAGACAATGTAATATATACGAGTACCCAAAACAATTAAGTCAAAAGCTTAGAGATGATCTTAAAAAAGATCAAAAAATATTTGACAAAAGTTAAAAAAGGGTGTATGATAAATATGTTACATC
>JAUMZM010000092.1 GCA_030528125.1 Tissierellia bacterium | reverse complement strand
AGGGGAGGGAATGTTGGGGAGAATCGAAACTCCCCTAATTCCCTCCCCTTGAGTAAGAAAAAGATAATTATGTGAAAGTAAAACTAAGCTAGAAATAATTACTTATTAATACATAATTCATCTTAATTTTTAATGAAATTTGGAATCAAGTCATATATAATAACTTCTAATTCGTTCTTCTAAAGAACAAAAAGTCATTGTCCTGTTCTAAACATAAAGTATATTCTATCTAAGGGGGAATTATGAAAGCAGAAATTTTTTCAATCGGAACTGAAATTCTTCTTGGAAATATATTGGACACCAATTCAAAGTTTCTAAGCGAGAAGTTACAAGATTTAGGAATAGATGTATACAAGAGAGTTACCGTTGGCGATAACTTCGATAGATTATACGATGAGATGAATAGAGCATCTGATAAGGTTGACTACATTATATGTTCTGGAGGACTTGGACCTACAAGCGACGATATCACAAAAGAAGTTGCAATAAAGCTAAGTGAAAGAGAGACTTATCTCGATGAGAAATCATTTGATAAATTAAAAGAATATTTTAAGGGCAATGATGTCGCAATAGAGACAAATAAAAAGCAAGCAATATTTCCAAAAGATGCAATTATCTTGGATAATGAGATTGGGACAGCACCTGGAGCTATAATTAAGACAAATAAAAGAGCAAAGATAATTCTAATGCCTGGACCTCCAGAAGAAATGAAGAAGATGTTTAACGAAAAGGTAATGAAATATCTCGATTCAAATGCAATTATAAAATCAAGAATCGTAAAAATCGCACTTCTTGGAGAATGGGATATGGCAAGAAGAGCTGATTTGACATCAGAAAATCCAACTGTAAGTCCATATATAACAAGTGAGGGTGGAATATTAAGAATTACAGCAAAGGCCGATACTATCGATAAGGCAAATGAAATGCTAAATCAAAAGGAAAAAGAACTAAGAGAAGTATTTGGAAATCTAGTATATGCCCTAGATAATGAAAGCAAGGAATCAGTATTAATAGATTTACTATATAAAAGGAAAGAACATGTATCGACTGCAGAATCTGTAACAGGAGGAATGATTGCATCATCTATAATAAATATAAGCGGTGCATCTAATGTAATAGAAGAAAGTCTTGTAGTATATTCTGATAGAGCCAAAGAAAAATATATAAATGTCAAAAAAGAAACTCTAGACAAATACACAGCAGTAAGCGAACAGACAGCAAGAGAAATGCTAGAAGGATTATATGATTTAACCAGATCAGAACTTTGCATCATCACAACAGGATATGCACATACAGGAAAGATTTTTGTAGGAATAAAATATAAAGATAGAAGATTTATAAAAGAACTCCAACTATCAGGCTCAAGAAATCATGTAAGAAGATGGGCCAAGAATAAAGCCCTAGATTATGCAATACTTATGATGAAAGATAATTAGGATTTGTTTTTATTAATCTTTTAGAAAACAGATTTATATTGTCTTATAGAATTATTTGCTTAATCTAAGCTATAAGGATTCTTTAGGAGTATGACATATACAAATAAATATTCAAACAAAAGAAGCGAAAGCTTCTTACCACTTTCGCCCCTGCGGAGCAGTCGTTTTAAGGGGGTAGAAAAGGAGAGGTTTAAGGG
>JAUMZM010000056.1 GCA_030528125.1 Tissierellia bacterium | reverse complement strand
TTAAAAAGCAGGTAGGTTTTGTATTTTCTACCTGCTTTGTCTACAGTCTGAAAGGAGCTTAAAGCTCCTTTTTATTTTAACTTAGATATATCCTTTATTTGTAAGAATCTCTCTAGCTTTTTCTTTCTTAGCTTCATTTATCATTACAACAGGTCCTGTACATCCCATTGCACTTTCGGCATAGATTCCTTCGCTATGAAGTGCTGTTATTGCATCTTCAATTTCTAGTATATCTACTCCACCTATTGCTGATGAAACTATTTCTTTATCTGGTACTTTAACTTCTTTGTCTTCTTTTGGTTTGTCTTTGCTATCCAATGACTTTAATATATCTTTAAGTCCTGCACTGTTAGCCTTTTTGTAGACTTGTTTTGTAACTTCTACAATGTTTCCTTCAATTGAATTCTTAGCATATCTTATTGCTTCACGAATTACAGGACTTCCACTTGCTCTTGATACGATAAATACTGGTGTTTCGTAATTTTCTCCGATTGATGGACCATATCCTGCTCCAACTGTCTCATAATATCCTCCAGTTGAAAATGAAGAATATGTCTTTGCTAAGATATTTCCTGTTAATGAGTCTGTTACATAAACATCGCAAATTCCTGCAATTAGGTCGTTTCCACGAAGGACTGCACCTTTATCGCTTCTCTTGCTTTCTGCAAATTTGATTTCAAATCCATTTTCATTGAGTTCTTGTAATTTCTTTTCTACAAGTCTTGCTCCTTCAACATTCATTATGCCGACTGTTGGATTTTCGATACCATTTGCTTTTGCTGCGATAATTCCATCAATTGCATTTAATATCATAGCTTTTTCTCTTTTAATATCACTTGTTCCTGTGGTATTTGCTAAGAATACTTCTCTTCCATTTGCTGGAGCTATGATTTTTCCTACTGTTGAAACTCCTATTGGGAATGGATAGTGCATTGTTACTGCTGCGTCTATCTTCTTTTCTTTGAATAGTTTTCCTATTACATCTGCTTTTTCTTCATCAGTATTTGCTTCATAAGTTTCGAACTCATCTGTGTATTTTTCACCAACTATTACGATATTTACTTCATCTTTTAGTTTTTCTATGGCGCTATTTACATTTTCACTTCCAAGTTCTGAACCATGATTTGTAACTGCGACTGTTATATCGCTGTCAAATTTTCCGCTTTCGAGAGCATCAGCTATTTTGTCAATGGATTTTGAAATTTCTTTTTTATCCATATTAGTCCTCTAACATTTCGCTTGCTACTTTTCTCATTGCTTCTGCTATAACTTTTCTTACTTGGTCTGTATCTTGTGAAACTTCTTCTGTTTCTCCGCTATTTCTTTCAATAACTACTGATACTCCATCAAATAGGTTTGTCATTCTTCCTAAGAATAATGATCCTTTACCTATTAGCATTACTTTGTTTAGATCTCCTTCTGTAAGATCTTCTATCATTTGTCCTACATAAGGTATTGCTGATGGAATATGTCCTTGTGTTGGTGCCCAGCCTGTAAAGCCTTTTTCTGCTATAAAGTTTTTAAGTTCTTTTCTTTCAAGTTCGCCTTGTTTTACTGCAAGTGCGCCTATCATCTTATAGTTTGCTTCTGGAACATTTCCTGCTCCTGCTGGTTTTGTTATATCTGGATTTTGCATTTCAGGTGAGAATTTATCTATATCTGTAATCTTTAATCCATTATCATATAGTGGTTTTGCTACAAGTGATGTCAATACTGCTTGTGGGCTTGAGCCTGTGTTTACTGTATGACGTCCTACTATATCTGTTCTAACTTGTGGTGAATATCCATCATTTTCTGTTACAAGTACTGCAAATCCTCCAAGTACGTCTTCAAAGATTGGTAGATCTTTTTTGACATGATCTCTTGCATTCATTCCAAGTTTTGCTGTACATCCTCCTGCAACTACCATTACGTTTTTAAATACTCCAGATTTTACTAAAGCACTTGCTTGAATCATTGCATGAACTGGTGCTGCACAGAATCCTCTTGTATCTGATCCTGATGCGTTTTGAATTCCTGCTGTTTCTGCAATGGCTTTTGCGAAGTTTCCTCCACCTCTTTGGTTGATATCTCCACAAGCTTCTTCTGAGCATTCTATAACATAATCTATTGAATCTTTATCGATTCCTTGTCTAAATAATTGGATTGCTGCTAATGCTCCTGATGCTTTTACTGCTAAGTTTTCTAGCATATTTTCAGCTGAAAGGTTTGCGTCAACTTCGTGAGCTGCTCTTACATATCCTACAAGTTTCTCATCTTCATATAAACCTATTGCTTTTCCTTCATCTATTAGGCTTTGTCCTTTTGAGATATCTGATGGAACTAGTTTATCAAAAAGATGAGAAAATTCTGGGAATTTTTCTTCTACTTGTGCTTTGTGTTTTTCTGTAAATTCTTCTGATAATTTTACAAGGTCAAATTCGTCTGAATATTTCATAAGTACTATGAATTCGCCTTCTCCAAGTATTTCACCAAATTTTCCTTTTTCTTTTCCATCTTTATAATCTATATCAGAAAAAGGCATTTTGTATTCTGAAAGCTTTTCTGCTCTTTCATTACCAATGTAAATTTGGTTTGGAAGATAATTTACAACTTCTTCGTATGATCTAATATGTTCTTTTGTGTTTTTAAGAAATTCGCTATCGGGATTTAATAATTTTTCTTCGGTAAATGTACTCCCTGCATTTAACATCATACAGGGAGTATTTACCAAAACATATCCCGCTTTTTTAATTACAGGAAACATCTTTACTCCTAATCTTCAAATACTGTTTGCTCGTCTATTTCTGTTTCTAGAGCTTTTAGTGCTTTTTCTACTAAATGATAACGTAAATCATATTCCTCTTCTTTTGTCAATTCTGGATTTCCTAATGGATGTGGAATTGCTATTGCAGGAACGATTCTGTTTGCTCCTACTGTTAGAGAAATAGGTGTTATTGTACATACATGAACTACTGTAAATCCAGCACGTTCAATTTCTTTAACCATTGTTGCACCGCAACGTGTACAGGTACCTCAGGTACTTGTTAGTATAACTGCTTCAACATTATCTTCTTTAAGTTTTTTAGCAATTTCTGCTCCGTACTTCTTTGCGTTTGCAATTGATGTTCCGTTACCTACTGTTGCATACCATCTTTTGTGTAATGATCCGATTTTTCCTTCTTTTTCCATATTTACTAATACGTCTAATGGAAGTACTCTATCTGGGTCTTCATTAGCATATACTGGATCGTATCCACCATGGGCTGTTTCTCCATTTGTGCTATCAAGATCTGTAAGATCTCCAATCTCATATGTGCCGTATTTAGATGCACTTGATGATTCTATCTTGTCAGGATTTCCTTTTGGTACAATTCCTCCTGATGTTACAAGTGCTACTCTAGCTTTTGTTATATCTTTGATTGCAGGTGCTGGATCTACTCTATCGAAATCTGGCATTGGATATTCTGTTGTAAATTCTTCGCCATTAATTTTCTTAACGAGCATCTCAACAGCTCTTTTTGATCCTGTTTGTTCGCTAAAGTAATTTACACGTCTTCCTTGTGCAAAGTATCCATCTTCTTCTGGTGTTCCAATTCCTTCTTCAGAGAATAATTTCTTTGAGAAAGCTGTCATTGATTTGATTGCTTTTCTCATTCCTGCTGCGCTGTTTTTTGTGGAAATTATATATACATCTTTCTTGTACATATCGCAACCAGGGTTCTCTGCGAACATTCCTGTTATTACTGGAATGTTTAGTTCTTCTTTTACAGCTTTTGAAATTGATCCTGCAGCAACTCCGTATCTTCCTGCGTTAAATGCAGGTCCTGCTATGAAAAATTCAGGTTCGAATTTGCCTATCATTTCCAAAAGTTCTTTTTTCGCATCGGATTCATTTTCGTTGTAGTAAGTATCTCCACATACTACTGATGCTACTACTTCAAAGTCATCTCCCAATTTGTCATTTAATTGTTGAGAGATTGGTGGTAATTCGTCTGCTACAAATGGTTTTGTATCAGCTTTTTCTTCTCCACCTATTCCTGCGAAAAACTGATTTATATAGTGAACGACTTTTATACTCATTTTTTCCCCTCACTAGTCAAGAAATTTGCAATATTCTTCTCTTATATCGCTCATTTCTTCTACAATTTCGTCAACGTCAAGAACCATTTCCATCATGCCGATTTCTTCTTCGTATACATCTGGGTCAAATAATTCTTTCATTTCGTCTTCAACTACATGGAATGCCAATAGTCCTAGCTCTACATTTGCAAGAGGACCTGCAAATGTTGGATCTCCTGCCATTACTGTTTCTGCTGCAAGACCTGCAGCTTCGGCTTCTGCTCCACCTAGAATAACCACGAGATTTTCTGCTCCGTATTCTTCTGCGAAATCTTTAACTCTCTTTTGGTTTTCTAAGTCCATAGCGCCGGCGCTTGTTCAGACAAAGCATTCTGTCGCTGAGAAAATTACTTCAGTATTGTCAACTGTCTCTACACATTTTTTGATAGCTCCTCCAGGGATTCCATCACGGTCTCCGAGGATGATTATCTTTTTATTTTCAAGATAATTTTTCATTTATTCCTCCTAATTTTATTTTAATATCCTTTTGCTGTTAATTTGTTAAATCCTGTTTCGTTTGTAGCTCCTGTTATTGTTTGGATTTCTACTTCAAGGCTTCCATCTTCATGTAATGAATGATCGCTTGCTCCTGCAATTACTTTTGCTGCGTTTATATCACCTATTACTTTGTCAAATTTTGGAAGTGTTACATATTCGTTAGCATTTCCGCAAGTTACACATGCATTTGCTAATTTATCAGCATCTGCTAATGATTGACTTAATCCATCACGTCCTGCATACTCATCTGTGATTATTACTGTATCGATGCCTCTTTTCTCAAGTTTTGTACAGTTCATTATAAGGTCTGTATCTGGATTTCCGAATCCTTCTTGTGAAACTATTGCTGCATCTGCTCCAATAAATTCTGCAAGTTTGCTCGCCATATCACTTGATCTCTTCTTATCATCTAAGTATACATTTTCATTTGTAATTATTACTCCTAAGAAGTTTATTGTCTTTCCATCTTCTTCATAGAGGTTTTTAATTACATCATTGTTTAAATGTACATAAGTTGGGTTTTTGTCACATGCTGATACGCAGTTTCCTGATACTATTGCTCCATCCATTAATTCTGTTGGATAAATGAATGTTGGTATGATTTGTTTTGCATCTACTCCATATACATAAGTATCATGTAATAATCCTTGTGTTTGAAGCATGTATACATAAACTACTTTTTTAAGATCTGGATATTCTTTTACTTTTTCAAGTAATGGTTTTGTTTCATAAGTTTTCCAGCTATCTGCTTCTAATTCTTTTGCAAGTGATGCTATGAAGTTTGTTACACGTAATCCTACCATTCTTACTGAATGTTCGTGATTCTTTTGTGTAATTCCTTCTTTTGGATTTGTAACTATTACAAGGTTATTTAGCTTAGAAAATGGTGTGTATTCACTTCCTTTACCTGTCATATCGATAATTCCTTCTTGGAATCCTACGATTTGGCCTGTTGTGATTACTGCCATATTCTTAAGAGCAAGTGTCTTTCCTTCTCCTACATGGTCAACTTTGTTAAGGATTCCTGGATATACTTCTCCATTTCCTTCAATTTTGACTCTTGGTTCGTTTACATCTTTTACTGGTATAATTCTTACACTTTCACCAGGTTTTGCTATCTCGAAGTCGATATCTTTAAGATATGTATCTTCAAGATTAGCTTCCTTTACTAAGTCAGATTTATTGAGATATAAAACGTGATCAACTATTTCAGATTTGTCGGCAAATTTTATATCTTCAATATAAATCTCACCCAATTCAAGACGCATAGTTCCTCCTTATTTATTAATATTTCTTTTTATCATTGCTTCGATGTTTTCTTCGTTAGCATCGTCTTTGCCTAGTTCGTCAATTTTCTCACCGTCTTTGAAGATTAACATTGCAGGTAATCCTAGTACTCCTACTTTGATTGCTGCACGTCTTCCTTTTGTAATGTCAAGTGAGCAGAATTTTAAATCGTCTTTGTATTTTTCTGCCATCTCATGTACAAATGGCATAAGTGCTTTGCATGGTACACAACTTTCTGACCAGAAATCTACAAATACTAATCCTTCTGATTCTAATACTTCTTCATCAAAATTCTTTTTTGTTAATTCAATCATTTTTACCTCCTAATAATCTAAAGCTTTAATTTGCTTTTCAGCCATTACTCCTGCTATTGCTCCGTCTGATGCTGCTGTTACTACTTGGCGAAGAGGTGTATCTCTTACATCTCCTACTGCAAATACTAAATCTTTGTTTGTTCTCATTTTTTCGTCAGTTATGATATAACCATCATCTGTCATATCAACAACGCCTTCAAATAATGCACTGTTTGGATTTGTTCCGATAAATACGAATACTCCCATTAATCCATCATCTTCATCAGCTTCATATTCCCATTCTTCTTTTGTTTGATTATCTACAAAAACAAGCTTTGTAAGCATTCCATCACCTTTTATTTCTTTTATCGATGTGTAATACTTAAAGAATATGTTGTCTTTCTTTCTTGCTCTTTCTTCAACGATTGCATCGCATCTTAGTTTTTCTCTACGAACCAATATTGTTACTTTTCTTGCAAAGTCTGCCAAGTATGTAGCTTCTTCTACTGCTGAGTTTCTTGCTCCTACTACGAATACTTCCAAATCAGTAAATAATTCTGCATCGCAAGTTGCACAATATGAAACTCCCTTTCCAGTAAATTCTTTTTCTCCTGGAACACCAAGTTTTCTAGGATTTGCACCTGTTGCAATTATTACACTTTTTGATTCGATTACTTCACCATTATCGATGGTAATCTTTTTTACTTTTCCATCAAAATCAACTGATTTTACTGTTGCTTTCTGAATTTTTGCACCAAATCTTTCAGCTTGTGCTCTCATTCTTTCTGTAAGTGATGGACCACTTTCTTTTTCATCTACCAATGAGCCTGGGTAGTTTTCTATAATATCTGTTATAGCAATTTGTCCACCTATTCCACCCTTTTCAAGGATAAGAACGTCAAGTTTTGCACGTGATGCATATAATCCAGCTGAGAGTCCTCCTGGACCTGCTCCAATTATAACTAAATCATACATTTGTGCCTCCTCTTTCCAACGCTTCACTTATAATTTCATAGTCGATATATGAAAAATCATCCCTCATTTTTTCAGTTACAACATATCTTTTTGAAACCTTTTTCCCGTAAAGTCTGGATATTGCATTTTCGATTAATTCAAGTGACTGTAAATCTATTTTATCGTTTTTTTCTAATGCAACAGACCTGTAAAACATCTGGTCTACCCTAAAGTTACCATATAAAGGATGTGTAATTAATTTATACCCTTTATGTATGAAATCTCTAGCTTTTATAAAAACTTCCAAGCAATCCTTTTTCATATAGATAACATCCATGTTTTTTGCGTCTTTGAATCTAGGGTTATTTGTTATAAGCATTTTTCCTCCAAAAAAATACGACAAAAAGAAGTCGCCTTCTTTCTGTCGTGATAAACTTCAGAACTTCATCCGTCGAAGTTATTGGACCTGAGAAATTCACATAGATCGGCTGCCCATGCTTGTACCTTCGGTTTCTTCTATATAGAAGAATCTTACTTCGACTTCACTTGAACTATCGTTAACATTATTATACAAGTTTGATAAATTTAAGTCAATACCTTTATTAAAAATATGACAAATTTTTTCTATTAGTCTACAATTATATAAAGATACTTATTTTTAAAGGAGTTATTATGGATTTAAGATTCAAAGAAATACCGCAAATGAATGAAATAATCAAACTATTTGATTACCCCAAACATACTGTAAAAGAAATTTCCAATGAAATTATAGAAAAATATAGACAAAAAATTCTAACAACTGATGAGAGTTTTTCAAAAGATGATATTATTAATGACATAGAAAAAGCTCTTTTGGATCATTCCTCTTATTCCCTTGTAAATACAATAAATGCAACAGGTGTTATATTGCATACAAATCTTGGAAGAGCCGTTTTATCAAAAAATGCCATAGACAGAATTATAGATATTGCAAAAAGTTACTCAAACCTTGAATACAATATAGATAAAGGAAAAAGAGGAAGTAGATATACTCATCTTGTAGATACTATTAAGAAGATAACAAATTGTGAAGATGCAATAATTGTAAATAACAATGCCGCAGCAGTGTTTTTGATTTTAAATACTTTCTGCAAAGATAAAGATGTAATAATAAGTAGAGGAGAACTTGTAGAAATCGGAGATTCTTTTAGAATCTCTGAAATAATGAAGCAAAGTGGAGCAAATCTTATAGAAGTTGGTGCAACCAATAGAACTCATCTAATAGATTATGAAAATGCAATAACAGAAGATACTTCTGCAATTATTAAAGTTCATACTTCAAATTATAAGATTATGGGATTTAGTGAAGAAGTTTTGGCTAATGAGCTAAAAGATATTACAGATGAAAAAAATCTCTATTTATTTGAAGATTTGGGAAGTGGATCTTTGATAGATTATTCAGAATATGGACTAAGCTATGAAAGAACTGTTCAAAAATGTATAGAAGATGGTGTAGATCTTGTAAGCTTCTCTTGTGACAAAATGATAGGAGCATCACAGGGAGGAATAATTTGTGGAAAGAAGGAATTAATAGCTAAGATAAAGAAAAATCAGCTTTTAAGAGCATTTAGAGTTGGCAAACTAACTCTTGCTGCAGTAGAAGCTACTCTTATATCATATCTTGATGAGAAAAATGCCAAAAAAGAAATTCCAACAGCAAGAATGATTTCTCTTTCAAAAGATGAAATAAAGGAAAAAGCCGATAAATTGTATAATATGCTAAATGATATAAAAGGCATAGATATAAAAATCGAAGAATCAAGATCAAAAGTTGGTGGAGGAGCATATCCTATAGATACATTATATTCTCTTTCAATTGCAATATATGATAAAGATCTAGACAAATTAGAAAAACATCTAAGGTTAAGCAAATATCATATAATATCAACAGTACATGACGATAAATTATACCTTGATGTAAGAACCATATTTGAAGATGAATTTGAAAAGATAAAAGAGGTGTTAATAGATTATTATGAATAGACATATAATAATAGGAACAGCAGGACATATAGATCATGGTAAATCAACTCTTATAAAAGCTCTTACAGGAAGAGAAACAGATACTCTAGAAGAAGAACAAAAAAGAGGAATAACAATAAATTTGGGATTTACGTATTTTGATCTTCCAGATGGACAAAGAGCTGGAATAATAGATGTGCCAGGACATGAGAAATTCGTAAGAAATATGATGGCAGGTTGTATTGGAATAGATATAGTCCTTCTTGTAATAGCAGCAGATGATGGAGTAATGCCACAGACAATAGAACATGCCGATATACTTCACTATATGGGAGTAAAAAACGCAATAATTGTAATCACAAAGATAGATACAGTTGATAAAGAGATGATAGATCTTGTAGAAGAAGATATCAAATCTGCATTTAAGAATACAATACTTAAGGATGCTCCAATAGTAAAAGTAGACTCAATTTCCAAAAAAGGCCTAAGTGATCTAACAGATACAATAACAGAAATGTCCGAAAATCTCAAAATACAAAATGACAACTACGATACTAGGATGAATATAGATAGAGTATTCTCACTAAAAGGACTTGGAACAATTGTTACAGGAACACTTGTTGAAGGTGAAATAATAAAAGACAATGAGTACATGATATATCCTTATGAGAAATACGCCAAAATAAGAAGTATCCAAAACCACGGAGTAGATGAGAAAAAGGCAACCAAAGGACAAAGAACCGCCCTTAATATAACAAACTTTCACAAAGATGAACTAAAAAGAGGAGATATAATAGCAAGTGCACACTCTCTTATAGAAGCAAAAAACATCCAAGCAAGATTAAGCTTAACAGATCATGCCAAAATCAAATTAAAACATTGGGATAGAGTAAGATTTTTCCTTGGAACAAAAGAAGTCCTTGCAAGAGTAGTACCACTTACAGCATCTATTGTAGATAGTGATAATTCTCAATTGGTAGAATTTAGATTAGAAGAAGAAATCTATCTAAAAAACGGCGATAGATTCGTAATAAGAAATTATTCCCCAGTTCATACAATAGGCGGAGGAAAAGTTATAGATATAAACCAAGAAAACCATACAATAAATAGCAAAGAATATATAAAATATCTATTAGAAAAAGAAAAATTCTCAGATGATACAATGATTCTTGATTTTCTATATAACTTTAGAAAATTTGAAGACATCTACAACTATATTGGAAAAAACAAAAACTACATCAATGGAATAATTCAAAAACTTACAAGTTCAAATAAAATTTCAAAAATAGATGAATACTTCATATCAAATGAAGCAATAGATAGAAAGATAAATTATCTAGTAGATAAATTAAATGATTATCACAAGAAATTCCCACTTGAAGAAGGAATGAATAAGAATGAATTTAATAATTATATTCCAGAACTTAGTGGAAAATCATTAGAAAACTTCTTGAACTTTTCAAAAGTAAAAGAAAAGATTGCATCTACAAATGATAAGATAAGAAACGCAAGCTTTAAAGTAAATACAGATAATAACGAAGAAGATATAAACAAAAAATTAAATGAAATAACAAATAAAGAACCAGAGTTAATGAAATACAAAGACTTAGTAAAAAGTGATTCTGACAAGAAAATAATAAATTTCTTACTAAAAGATAAAATAACTAGAATAGATGATTTTGTAATTAGAAATGATAGATTAGAAGAATTAAAACAAAAATTAATTGATTTTACAAAAGAAAAAGATGAATTTACACTTGCTGAATTTAGAGATCTATCTGATATGTCAAGAAAAATGGCACAAGCCGTATTAGAATATTGGGACAAAAATAAATTTACAAAAAGAATTGGTGATGCTAGAGTCATTGATAAAAATTAATGGCGGAAGCGTGTGGGAATCGAACCCACCCAGGAAGTACACTTCCCATAACGGTTTTGAAGACCGCAGAGCACACCAGAAACTCATCCGCTCCCATAAGACTAGTCAATAATACCATACATCTATAAACTTTTCAAGTTTTTAATATATATGAAAAGCATTAAAAAATCCAGAGATTAATCTCTGGATTTTATTATATTTACTCTCCATTATTAAAATAGAATCCCTTACCAATTATAGATGATGTCTTTATTTCAGTTATAAAGCAATTTGGATCTGCTTTTTTTATAAAATTTCTAAAAAGAACAGCTTCGTATTTATTTGTAACACATAAAAATATCGTAAGCTCTCTTCCTTTATAAAGTCCTTTACCATCTAGCATTGTAGCAGAACGGTTCAGGTTGTGTTTTATAAAAGACCCAAGTTCTTCTTGTTTTGAAGAAATAATAATGAAAAACTTAGCCGTATTAAATGATTCGATTATCAAATCAAGGAATATCCCCTTCATTATAAGTCCAAGACAAGATAAAAGTCCGATTTCTATTCCAAATATACTAAAAGAAATAATCGTAAGAGTGCTATCTACTGCAAGAAGACTCTTTCCGATGTCCATATTTGTATATTTTTTTAAAATCATAGCTACAATATCAGTTCCACCACTACTTGCTGAAAGATAAAAAAGTATCGCGGAACCCAATGCAGAAAGAATAACAGCGAATATAAGCTCTAAGAGTTTATTTTGTGTTAAAGTTGTAGCTAATGGAGCTATTTTATCCAAAGCTATAGCTGTAATAGAGTTTAAAATAGCAACATAACCTGTTCTTAAAGTAAACTTTCTTCCTATGACAAAAAACGCAATTACAAGAAGTATTATATTAATCACAAATGTTATAATAGCTGGAGTTGTAGGTATGTACCTTGATAAGATTATTGATAGTCCTTCTACTCCACCAATTACAAAATTATTAGCATACTTAAAATAATGGCTTGAATGTGCCATAAGAATTGCAGCAAATGATATCAAAAAAATTTGCTTTTGTTTTGACATAGGCTTGTGTTCAAATCTGTTTTTCTGCCTATCTTTTAAAAGTTTCCAACCAGCCTGCCTTATCTCTTCTTGTAAATTAGACATGTGATCAGAATTTTTTTTATGCATCTAACCCCTCCATAGAATGCTTTTGCATAATAAATTATCATTCTAACAATTAAGACTATACCATCTAAAATGATTTTTACACTATTAAAAATTTATTTTTTCTAATTAAAATATTGATTCCAAAAATTAAAACAAGCTCCAAAGAGCTTGTCAGAACGTAGACAAACCCAGCTTTTTGCTGGGTTTGTTTCTACTATCTAATC
>JAUMZM010000055.1 GCA_030528125.1 Tissierellia bacterium | reverse complement strand
GATTAGATAGTAGAAACAAACCCAGCAAAAAGCTGGGTTTGTCTACGTTCTGAAATAAGAGCTAAGCTCTTATTTTTAATTATCAAATTCTGGTATATCGTTTAGGTTTATATGGCAATATCCTCCTGGATTTTTGTCTAGATAATCTTGATGATAATCTTCTGCCAATACAAAGTTCTTTAATTCTTTTACTTCTATTTCTATTTTCCTTTCTTCTTTTTTTTGCTTATTGTCTATAAATTCTTTTGCTTTATCTAAATCTTTGCTATCTTTTGAATATATTCCACTTCTATATTGAAGTCCTATATCATTTCCTTGTCTATTTATGCTAAATGGATCTATGATGTAATAGAAATATTCTAGTATTGTTTCTAGATTTGTTATATCTGTATCATAGACTACTTTTACTGTTTCTGCGTGTTTAGTTATTCTAACTATTTCATAGAATGTATTATCTCTATTTCCGTTAGCATATCCTACTTGTGTATCTACTACTCCTTTGATGTTTTTGAAGTATCCTTCTACTCCCCAAAAACATCCTCCTGCTAAATATATTTCTTTTCTCATTTTTCTTTCCTCTTAATAAATTTTCTATAATCAAATTTTATGTCTTTTCTCATCTTAAAGTTTCTTAATGATCTACTGCTTGCTGATGATATCAATAACCCAAATGCTAATATTCCTGCTATTATAAGTGTTTGTTGTAATGTAGTTGAGACAAGATTTTGTTTTCCTTGAACAAAATAGTTCATAGTATAATACATTCCTGCTCCTGGAACTAATGTTGTTATTGCTGGAATGATAAATACTGATGATGGAATTTCAAATTTCCTTGCGAAAAATTCTCCAAGTATTCCTACTGTAAATGCTCCTATAAAGTTTCCCCAATATATTGAATCAAATTCTGATTTTATTACTTGAAATATAACCCAAGCAATTCCTCCTGATATTCCACCAAATACTATGGCTTTTTTTGGGCAGGAGAATGTAAAACCAAATCCTATTGTTGCAAATGTACTTGCTAGAAATTGTAAAAAATAATTCATCTTTATCCTCTCAAACCAAATATAACGATAATGGGAAAGCGACTCCGCAGGCAAGTGCTGTTGCAATTATTATTGCATTCATTGCGCCGGTTATCCCTGTTGTACTATCTCCACTCATTAGGTCTCTTACGGCATTTGTCATTGCAAGCCCTGGTACAAATGGCATAATTGAACCTATTATTACTTTGTCTATATCTATTTTACTATTCATCTTTACTATAAGTATTGCAAAACACGATATGCAAAATCCACTAAAGAAATTATCTACGAAAAAACTTAATTTTCTTTTTGCTAATCTGCTTGTAAGATATTGACTTATGAATGCTACAAAAAAGGCTGCGATCATTTCGTATATGTCTCCAAGAAATAGTGCACAGTACAAGGAAGATGCTGCTGCCCCTCCTAATATACCTGTGAATTCTTTATATCCCATGCCTTTTTTTATCTCATACAACTCATCTAGTGCATCTGATAGTGAAGTTTTTCCAAGAACATATTCTCTTGAAAATGTATTTACTGCATCTACAACCATCAAATTATTTGTTCTTGTTTTGATCTTTTTCATGCTTGTAAATATATGTTTATTGAAATTAAAAGAAATCATTACTACATTAAATGTTGCATATACTTCTACATCTTTTATGTTTGTTTTACTTCTTATAATTCTTTCGCCTGTATCTTCTACTCTATAAACCTCGGCTCCATTTTTTAACATTAACTGGCAAGCTGTCGATGTTACTTCGAGTAGAAGCATTGCTTCAGATTCACTATCTATAGTTTTATACATTTATTACCATCCATTTCTTGAAACTAAATGTAATATTACCCAGCTTTCTGATCCTAATTCCCATTGGTTTCCTATGTCAATACCATTTTCTCCAAATCTTATAATCTGAAGTATTGAACCTTCTTTAACATTCTTTGGATTTATATCATTGAATTGATCAACTGTAAGTCCTGTTGATTTTCCATTTACAAATACTGTTGCATCATTATTTCCTAAAGTTCTTATTGTTATATCTTTATTTCCAGATGTTACTTCAAATTCTTTGAGTAATTGATCTGTACTAAAACCATTATATGACAAATCTATTTTATCATCTATAAAATAAGAACTCTCATCATATATTTTTACATTTCTTTTAAATTCTAAATCTTGTGTGTTAAATGTCTGAACATAAATTCCAGGGAAGAATCTATTTTCTGTTTTTGCTCCGCTTATAGTTGATTTTATCCAATCCGGATTGTCCTCTACTGTTTCTATTGTACTAAGTCCTATTTTGTAATTTGACTTTCCCAAAGTTTTTTCATTACTTTCTATAAGTTTTATACTTCCTGTAGAATCATATTCTTCTTTATTTTCTATACTTGTAGCTTCTTCGTTTAATTTAGCTAATAAGTTATTTTTGTAGTCTTCATCTTCTTTTAATAAATTGTAGAAATTATCTATATCTTTATCTGTAAGTTCTATGGAATCATCTGCTGATGCCATAATCTCTTTTAATTTTTCTGGATTATTATTAAGATAATTTTCAAACTTTTCTACAACTTTTAGTGGAGTATCCACATTTTCTAAGGCTTTATTATAAGATGCTTTAACTCCAAATCCAACAAGAGAAATTACAATTATTAATATAATTAAAGATGCTATGCTAAATCTCTTTGGTGATTTATCTTTATTCTCTTTATCATTTTCTGTCTTTTCATATGATTTTTTAGGAATTTTATCATATATCTTTTTGTTTTGTTTCTTTTCTTTTAAATCTTTTTTTGTTTCTTTTTCTTCTTGTTCTTTACTTTCATTGCTCTTTTTTGAAGGGCTTTCTCTATTTTCTAGAGTTTTTCTTATGTCTTTAAGATCTAATTTTTCTGTTTCGTCTTTTTCTACATTTTCTTTTACATCTTCAAATTCATAAGAACAATATTTACAAAATCTATCTTCATCATTTACTAAATTTCCACAATTTTTGCATTTTTTCATATCTGCCTCGATTTTTAAAAAAATAAAACTTTCCAGTAATGGAGGGCTTTATTTATTTAAGCTCTTATATTTTTGAATATTCTCATCTGACAAAAATTCATAAGCCTCATTAACTTCTTGGAACTTTTCTTTGGCATCATCGGCTTTGTTGATATCTGGATGATATTTTTTTGCAAGTTTTCTATAATTTAATTTTATCTGATATCTATCTGCATCATAAGGAACATTTAAAATATCACAGCTTTTCTCATATTTTTCTGCAAAACTAGAGCTAGTATTATAATTTTGATAATAGCCTTGACTATTTTGTTGATATGATCCGCCACTGTTTCCGAAATTTCTCCAAAAATCTTCGAAATTTCTATTCCACTGATCTCTTTGTCTCTGTCTTTCTTGCTCTTCTTGACGTCTTCTTCTTCTTTCCTCTTCGGCTTTATATTGACTGGAATATTCTCCCATAGTCTTTTTTGCTCTATGATTATTGGTTATTAAATTATCAGCCCTATCATATAGCCATTCGGTTAGAACATAGTTTACATATCTAAGCAATGATACAAACTTTGTTCCAAGTATTGGAAATATCATTACTATCGCCAAGAAAACCAATAATTCTGTAGGTATTGCAAAAATCCATATCGGAAATATCAAAACACTCATACATCCAAATATAAAGACTCCTACAATGAGCTGCTTTATTCCTTCAAACAATATGACAAACAGCTCTATCACATTGATTATAAAATTAAACACTGCAGATAAAGCTGTTGCCAAACCATGTAATATATGACCTAAAATTTTCAAATTTATCTCTCCAATCTAACAACGATTATACCGATTATAAATATAAGTGTCTAGGATAAAGAAATAATTATATCTGATTAAAATAGATTTTCTTAACAAAAAAATCCTCAAGATTAATTGAGGATTTTTAATGAATACTATTTTTTGTTTAGAATTCTTGAACCAATAAGTACAAATACCAATCCAAGTATTATCCTAATAGTTAGTGGATCTTTTAAAAATATAATCGAAAAGATCGTTCCAAAAATTGGAATGAATAACTTGTAAATAGAAAATTCACTAGCTTGATTATATTTTAAAACCAAAGTCCATAAGCAGAAAGCTGTTGCTGATATAAATGCCCCATATAATAAAAGGAAAAATAAGGTTATATCAAAATTAAACTTTGCATTATGACTTACTACACCTATTAATATTAAAGGAATAGATCCTAAAATAAACTGACTTGCCGTCAAAGAAAAAGAATTATACTCTTTGCCATATTTTCTTAAAAATACATTTGCAATAGCACCAAATAATGTTGCTATAATTACAAAGCCTTCGCCTGTAATCTTAAATGTAAATTGATTTAATCCATTGAAATTAACAATAAGAATGCCTAAAGTACCAATTATCAAAGCTAGAACTTTTCTTAAAGTTAGTTTCTCATCTTTTATTAAAATAATTGCTAAGATAACTGAGAAAAAGGCATTAGAAGCTTGAATTACAGAAGCCTTTGATCCGGCAGTATTGGATAAACCTATATAATAGAAAAAATACTGAAGGAAAGTTTGAAATGTAGCAAATAATAATATTATTCTTATATTTAATTTCTTATCTATTTGTAATTTATTTGTCTTTTTGTTTATTAAATAAAAATAAACAAAAGAAAGAATTCCTGCCATAAAAAATCTTATACCTGCAACAAGTATCTTAGAGCCAGTATCAAAACTTTCGATATTTAAATGCTCATAAGTTAATTTTATAAGGGGAACTGCACTCCCCCATAAAATCATCGCAATTATACCCATTATTATGGCATTTTTCTTATTTGAAAAAAATTTCTCCATTTTCACTCCTTAAGCTTAGCTAAACAATTCCTTATTATTTGAATTATAAAGGTTATAATAAATTCCTCTTTTATCTAGAAGCTCCTTATGTGTTCCTGTTTCTACAATGCCATCTTCTGTCAAAACCAAAATTTTGTCAGCATTTATAATTGTTGAAAGTCTATGTGCAATAGTTATTGTTGTTCTTCCTTTAGATAAAACATCTAATGAATCTTGTACAATTCTTTCACTTTTATTGTCCAATGAAGAAGTAGCCTCATCTAATATTAGAATTGGTGGATTTTTCAAAAATACTCTTGCAATAGAAATTCTTTGTTTTTGACCTCCAGATAGTTTGATGCCCCTTTCACCGATGTATGTTTCAAATTTTTCTGGAAGTTCCATTATAAAATCATAAGCTCCCGCAAGCTTTGCACTTTGTATAATATCTTCATTAGAAGCATTAGGTCTTCCATAAGAAATATTATCCCTAATAGTTCCACTAAAAAGATATACATCTTGTTGAACAATTCCTATATGATCTCTTAGACTTTCCAAAGTGAAATTCTTGATATTTCTATCATCTATTAGAATTTCCCCATTAGTAACATCATAAAATCTTGGTATAAGATTAGACATTGTAGTCTTACCTACTCCAGATGGTCCAACTATTGCTACATTTTCTCCTACATCAATATTAAAGTCGATATCCTTTAGTACCCAATCATCTTCCTTAGAATCAGGATATTTAAACGATACATCATTAAATGTAATCTTTCCATCGACATCTTCTAATTCAATTGCATCTTCTAAATCATAGATATCTGTCTGTGTATCCATAATATCAGAAAATCTTTCGATTCCCGTTATCCCCTTTTCTAATTGATCCGTAAATTCAACAAGTCTATTTACAGTTACAATCAAAGTGTTAAGGTATAAAACAAATGCAACCAAATCTCCTGCAGTAATCTTTCCGCTTAATACAGAAAGTCCTCCTACCATGATTACAACAACATACATTAATCCAGAGAAAATTTGATTGATCATATTATATGATGCCATATTAAAATAAGTCTTCTTCTTAATACCTACAAACTTATTATTGTCTTTAGAAAATTTCTTTTTCTCCAAATCTTCATTTGCAAAGCTCTTAACAACCTTAACTCCCAAAAGAGAATCCTCTATTCTTGAGTTCAATTCTCCGATTTGGACTCTTTCTTGCATCTTTGTATTCCTAAAATCTCTTCTCTTCTTGCTTGCAGCAATAACCATAATAGGAATCAATATAAAAATGGATAAAGTCATTGGAACATTTATTTGAATAAGGACAATAAATGCAACAATAATCTTTACAATACCTATAAAAAATTCTTCTGGACAATGATGGGAAAACTCAGTTATATCAAATAAATCTGTTGTAATTCTTGCCATTAACCGTCCAACCTTAGCTTCACTATAGAAAGAGTCACTCATTAATTGAAGATGAGAAAAAACATCAGCTCTCATATCTCTTTCAATATAAGCACCCATAATATGTCCTAAAGATTGCATAAAATATCTTCCGGCAATTTCAACTACTTTTAAAGCAATATATAGAAATCCAAGTTTAAAAACAAGGTCTCTTGTCATAGTTCCTTCTTGCAAAGAATCTGTAAGAAGACCTAGTATAATAGGAAGGACTAATTCGCATATAGTAGTCATTCCAGCACTAAACAAATCTGTAAATAAAAGTTTTTTGTATTTTCCGTAATATGGAATAAATCTTTTGATTAATTCTTTATTTGTATAATGTTCTTTTATTCTTTCCATTAAATCCCCCTGTCTAACTTCATTACCAAAAATGACTATACTCTTTTTATTGATAATAGCACTCAATTGCTTATCTATTAGTGTTTACTTTTTCATAATAATAATTTAGAATAGTGCTAGGAGGTAAAGATGGCTAGAATTGTAAAAAAAGAAGTATTAAATGATGAAGTCATTCGCTTTACAATAAAATCACCAGACATTGCAAGAAGAGCAAAACCTGGACAATTTATTATATTGAGAATAGATGAAAGAGGCGAAAGAGTTCCATTTACAATATCAGATACAAGTGAAGATGGAAATGTAAGCATAATTGTACAAGTTGTAGGTGGAACAACTATGAGAATGAAAAATCTAGAAGAAGGAGACGGATTCTTAGATTTTGTAGGTCCTTTGGGAAATCCAACAGAATTAGATGGATACGAAGGAAAGAACGTCTGCGTTATAGGAGGAGGACTTGGCACAGCTATAGCATATCCTCAAGCAAAATACTTGAACAAAGTAGGAGCAAATGTAGATGTAATAATGGGTTTTAGAAATAAAGATATAATAATCCTAGAAGATGAACTAAAAAATAGCTGTGATAATTTATACATAATAACAGATGACGGTTCCAATGGTAGAAAAGGATTTGTAACAGATATATTAAAAGAAAATATAGAAAATGGCAAAAAATATGACCTAGTAATTGCAATAGGTCCTCTTATTATGATGAAAAATGTTGCAAAGATCACAAAAGAACACGACATCTACACAATAGTAAGTATGAACAGCATAATGGTAGATGGAACCGGAATGTGTGGTTGCTGCAGATTAACTTATGATGGAGAAATGAAATTTGCTTGCGTAGATGGACCAGATTTCGATGCATCAAAAGTAGACTTTGATGAAGCAATGGCAAGAGCAAGAATGTATAGACAACAAGAACAATTAACTAAAGAGAAAGCACATAAATGTAATTTAACAGGAGAGGTAAGAAATGGCAAAATATAATATGAGTAAAGAAAAAGTCAAAATGCCAGAACTTGATCCTAATGTAAGAAATTCGAACTTTGAAGAAGTAAGTACTGGATATACACTAGATATGGCAAAAGAGGAAGCACTAAGATGCATCCATTGTAAAAACTCACCTTGTAAAAAGGGATGCCCAGTATCAGTAAATATTCCAGAATTTATACAAGAAGTTGTAAATGGCGACTTAGATAAAGCTTATGATATAATCGCTGCAACAAATAACCTCCCTGCAATATGCGGAAGAGTGTGCCCTCAAGAAAATCAATGCGAAGGAATCTGTACAAGAGGAATCAAAGGAGAACCTGTAGGAATAGGAAGACTAGAAAGATTTGTAGCAGATTATCACATGTCAAAAGAATACAATAAACCTGTAGAGGTTACTTCACAAAACGAAAAAGTTGCAGTAGTTGGAAGTGGACCATCAGGCCTATCATGTGCCGCAGATCTTGCTAAACTAGGTTATAATGTAACATTATTCGAAGCATTCCATACAGCAGGCGGAGTATTGATGTATGGAATCCCAGAATTCAGATTACCAAAAGATTTAGTTCAAAATGAATTAAAGAATGTAATTGGACTTGGAGTAAAACTTCAAACAAATACAATAGTTGGAAGAACAATAACATTAAACGAATTGTTCGATGAAGGTTATAAAGCAATATATATATCAACAGGAGCAGGACTTCCACGTTTCTTGGGAATAGATGGAGAAAACTTAAACGGAGTTTACTCAGCAAACGAGTTCTTAACAAGAATAAACCTAATGAAAGCATATAAATTCCCAGATTATGAAACACCAATTACAGTAGGCAAAAATGTATGTGTAGTAGGCGGCGGAAACGTAGCAATGGATGCTGCAAGATGCGCAAAAAGATTGGGAAGCGATGTTACAATAGTTTATAGAAGAAGCTTCGAAGAAATGCCAGCAAGAGCAGAAGAAAGAGAACATGCTAAGCAAGAAGGAATAAACTTCTACAACTTACACAATCCAGTAGAAATACTAGGCGATGAGAATAACAACATAAAAGCTGTAAAACTTGAAAAGATGAAGCTTGGAGAAGCTGACAAATCCGGCAGAAGAAAACCAATTGCAACTGGAGAATATGAAGAAAAAGAATTTGACACAGTAATAGTTGCTATTGGACAAAGTCCTAACCCACTTATAAAACAAACTAATAGCGATATCAAAACAGAGTCTTGGGGTGGAATAATAATAAATGAAGAAACCACACAAACCACAAAAGAAGGAGTATTTGCAGGAGGAGATGCAGTAACAGGAGCTGCAACTGTAATACTTGCAATGGGAGCAGGAAAAAAAGCTGCTGCACAAATTGATAAATACATCAGAGAAAATAAATAATTATTTATTATAAAAAAATCGGGAATAAAATCCCGATTTTTTATAATCAAAAATATAATATTCAATATAAATCAGATATTCATAAAATTTCTACTTACTGCTATCTGTCTTTTGGGCTTCACTTAAAACCTTATTAAATCCATCTTCATCTACCTCATCACTCAACTTTTGCCAAAATCCTAATTTTTCATCTACAGACAAATTTTGAAGCTTAAAAATCTCTCTGCCCGCTTCATTTCTCTTAAAAGCATTGGTTTGATCTAAACTATCAGAATGAGCAAGATTGATATCTCTTGCAATATCTTCTAATTCATCACTTGTATTAGCATCTTCTATCTTTTGCTTAAACTCTTCTTGTTGTTCAGATGAAAGATTGGTGTATCCAAGCCATTTATTAAGATAATCTTTGTGTTCATCTACACTTTGTTCGAAAGATAATATATGAGGACCATAAAGCTCTCCCATATCATAGTCAGATATCATCATGCTATCATCCATTTCTATTGTCTGACCATCTTCTCCAGTTATCATCTTATTACCATCAAATATATCTTTTATTTCTTGTTTTGTAGTTGAACTATCTATTTGCTTGCTAACAGCCCTTTTTTGATCTGTTGTTAATAGCATATATCTTGCTAATAATTCCTTGCCATCTTTTTTATATTGATCCAATGTAACATTATCATCATTTAATCCATTATTTATACTGACTAAGGATTTTATGTTACCTCTATCCCCAGAATATTCATCTTCTTCTGAAAGATCCTCATCCATACCAATTTCTTGTGATTGATCCTCTTGTGATTGTTCTTCAGGTTCGCTAGATTCTTCCAGAGTCTCTTCTTGTTGAGTAGTAGTTGTTGATTCTTGTGTATTAGCTTCTTCTTTTTTACCACAACTTGATAAAAGAACTAGAGATGCTAATAATAAGGCGATTTGTTTTTTCATTTTTCCCTCTCTTTTAATTAAATTTTTCTCATGAAAATCTGATTTTCTGATTAAATATCTTCTAATATAAGATATTTCCAATTTAAATTTACCTTCTAAAACACTGGAATCAAGACATTAAAGTGACATTTTACAATTGTTTTACATTCGTTTTTTTCAAGAATTACATTGGACATTTTTTTAGAAAATTTTATAAATTATTTGAAGTGTCTTACAGCAAAATAACAAAATTTAACTTATTTAAAAATAATAAATATTTATAAAATAGAATATAAATTTAATCTATGTTATAATTAGTTGAGCTTTAAAGTAAGGAGAGTGAGTCTAATATTTTCAAAAATTTAGGTAAAACAGTTGATATGACTTATGGCAATGAGACCAAGTCAATTGTAAAATTTGCTATTCCATTAGCATTGGGAAATGTATTTCAGCAAGTATATAATCTATGCGATACACTTATTGTAGGAAGATTTGTTGGAAAAAACGCACTTGCAGCAGTTGGCTCTACCTATACTCTAATGATATTTATAACTTCAATTATTATAGGACTTTGCATAGGTTCAAGTGTAGTTTTCTCTAGATTTTATGGTGCAAAAGATTATAACAATTTACAAAGAAGCTTTTTTATATCTTTTATAATAATAGCAATCTTATCCATAATCCTAAACTCGATATCGCTTATATTCGTAGAACCAATATTGAGACTTATCCAAATACCAAATGAAATTATGAATTTGTCATTAAGTTATACATTTACAGTGTTTTTCGGAATATTTTTCATATTTCTCTATAATTATTATAGTGCAGTATTTAGATCAATGGGAAACTCAACAACTCCACTAATATTTCTGGCAATATCTACAATAATAAATATTATTCTAGACTTAGTATTTATCATTAATTTTAAAATGGGAGTCTTCGGTGCAGCATTAGCAACAGTTATAGCACAAGTTTTCTCAGGAGTAGGACTTGCAATATCTTGTCATAAATCATTAAAAGAAACAAAAATAAAAAAAGAAAATATGGTTTTTGATAGGAAAATAAGAAAATTAATATTAAACTTCTCACTTCTATCAAGCATACAACAAAGCGTCATGAACCTTGGAATTCTAATGATTCAAGGATTAGTAAATAGCTTTGGAGTTACAATAATGGCAGGATTTGCCTGTGCAGTTAAAATAGATACAATAGCATATGTACCAGTGCAAGATTTTGGAAATGCCTTTTCTACATTTATAGCACAGAATCTAGGCGCAAGGAAATTTGATAGAATATCCAAAGGAAGCAAATCATCATTTAAAATAGTAAGTCTGGTATGTATTCCTATATCAATCTTGGTATACATATTTGCACCAGAACTAATGCAACTATTTCTTTCAGAAAATAGCAGAGAAGTAATAAATGTCGGAGTGCAATATCTAAGGATAGAAGGAACGTTTTATGTATTAATTGGATATTTGTTCCTATTCTACGGAATGTTTAGAGGATGGGGCAAGCCATTTATGTCAATCGTTCTAACCATAGCAAGCCTTGGAACAAGAGTCGCATTATCATATATACTAGCACCAAACCCAAGCTTTGGAGTAGTAGCTATATGGTGGTCTATTCCAATAGGTTGGCTATTAGCAGATATAATAGGATTTATAAAGATGAAAAAAGAAAAAATAATACTAGAACTATAAAGCCAAAAGCCATAGAGCATTTGGCTTTTTTATGAAAAATATTTATTATGTATTCTAAAACAGATTATAATATGACTAAACTTTTATTTCAGATACTATATGTGATAAAATCGAATTAATAAAATATTAAATAACAATTAGAATTTTGATATCAATGATGAAGGTGAAATATATGAAAAACCCAAAAGAAAAAAATGGATATGTAATGCTATTTACAACACAAGATAAAAGATCATTAAACATACTAAAAGAAAAGGGAAGATTTATTAATAGATTGGAATATGCAAGTGAGCATTTCGATGATATTTATGAATTTTTCAAAGAAAAATACACTTATTTTGTAAATGAAGCATCCCAAATCGTCCCAAAACCAGATGATGTAAAACTACCTATATGGTGCTCAGTTAGTTCAAAAAATTGCCTAAGACCCAACGAAAACTCAGTATCTTATGCTATAAAAGTTCCAGTAGAAAAAGTTATTTTCTTTGACGGAAAAAAATGGGACTATGTATTGAATAATCACTATGTCCCATTAGATGAAAAAGACCTAAGCGATTATTATAAATATTTAAAAGAGAACAACATGCCCAATCCATTCTTGATACTTTCTGATAATTACAGATACATGTATCCTGAAGAAGCTAAGAAAATAGAAGAAAGCTACAAAAGAATATTTGACGTAACAGAATGGAATATATTCTCAGTTCAAGCTAATATATGGGAAATCACAGAAGATATGATAATCAAAGTCTTCTACGATGGAGATGAGATGGATATTAGTGAAGATGACTTGGAGAAATACTTGTAAAAAAGGGGCTGTTGCAAAAGTCCCAAAATAAAAAAGGCGAGGAAATAAAAAA
>JAUMZM010000054.1 GCA_030528125.1 Tissierellia bacterium | reverse complement strand
AACTTTAGATCATCTAATTATTTATATTATTATAAATTATGATAGTTTTGATAATACTTATGTTAAAATAAATAATTTAAATATTGCAGCTTATTAATTTACACAAACTTTCGGACATTACTAAAAAATAAGCACGCTAAATTCTATAAAACCATGTTTTACAAATTCATAAATATGAAATAAAAAATCTATAAATATCAAGATATAAAGCTCTCAAAGAATAACTTAGGAGATCTGATACTAACAGGAAGTATACTCTTTGAGAATTTTTTACAACCAGTTAATGTACTTTGAATAATATCATCTTTATTTCCTACATATATAATTTTTCCTAAAATATCATAGGCATCGATAATTAATTCATTTATTCTTACTGGTTCTAAATTACCATTTTGATAATAATAAGATCGGTTAGGAACAATATGGATCTTTCTAAAACCATAGCAAGTTGAAAAGCTATCTATAAAAATAAATTTATCATTCTTTTTTAATAATAAGTCTAAGTCTGTACTACCTTTTTCAATTACCAAATTAGTCATCCTTACTTGAGGTTTAAATTCTGGATATGAAATCCTACAATTTCCAGTACTATGTGTGTTAAATATCTCAGATGTATAATTAGAATGAAGAAATTTATGCCATTTTCCAGACTTTATCAATGTTGTTTTTTCAGAATTAGTTAATTCATCATCAACAGGAGTCCAGCCAGAACTCATTATACTGCCATCATCTATTACTGTTAGCTCATTATTTATCTTTTTATTAATTAAATCATTTATTAAATTTTGTTTACCAACTAATAGATCAGATTCTGATAAATGACCAACTACTTCATGTATAAAAATTCCACTTGCCAGCTCTGAAAGTAATACATTCTCCCCTTTTAAATTCATATTCTTAACCGGGGAAAATTCAGATATAAACTGTAATTTCCCTCTAAAATTAAACATTTTTTCAATTAATTGATTGAAATTATCAACATAAAAATATATTACTTCATTAACTGAATTATTTAAAATATGTAATGCTAAATCAATATGACCATCTAGAATCGAAATTGACTTTTGGGAATTAGTTAATTTCTTATTTACTATTTCCCACTTTAAATAATATTCAATATTATTTTTTTTACAAAATTGTTCAATCACTTGTATATAAAATTTAAAATTAGATAAATTTAACATATCATGATCAATTTTAATAAAATCAAATTTATTATTCAACATATTTTCATAAAATTGTTTATTTTTATAGTCAAACCCCTTTTCATAGTAATTCCTATCTTGTTCAGTATAACTTAATCCGTTAAATAAATATTTTAATTTAAATTCATTCTTTAAGGATTTTATTGGAGTGTTAAACATTTTAGTAATTTGATATCTTGTTATTTTCACTATTACTTGCATAATTCTTCTAAATACTTTATTATTCCTTCTTGTTCAATTTTTTTCATACTCTTTGTAATATGTTTGATATGTGATTTATCTTGTCTATAGTCATCAAAATATCTAAATTTATAAAAATCAGAAAAGTTTATTTTTGGATAATTCAATTTTAATAGCTTTTCTATATATTCATTCATTGTTTTTTTATTGTAATGATTATATATGTTTATTGCTATTATAAGAAAATCTATATATTCATCTTCTGTCAATGTATTAAACAAATATGTATCTTTTAAAAGCTCGAAATAAACTTTGGCACTCGAAAAATCATGATTTTTAGTATGCCATTTCAATATCTTAAACACCCCTTCTTTATTATTAATCATAATATCTTTTCTCTTGTTGATAATGTATTTTATATCTAAATTTTTACGTTTGATTATAAAGTTATCCATCAATAAAATGTCCATATCTGATAAAATAAAATTATTAATTGCATCCAAAGGTGTTTCTACAATTGGTTCATTATTCACATTAAATGATGTATTTATACAAACATTAAGATCTGATACTTTTGAATATTCTGATAATAAATTATACATAAATCGATTCTGTGAACGCGTAACTGTTTGAATTCTTGCTGTATTATCATAATGAGTAATTCCAATTAATCTACTATCTATTACTTTAGATACAAAAAGCATATATGGAGAATCTTTAACACCTTCAAAATACTTTTCAACACAGTCAGATTGAACAATTGGTGCCAATGGTCTAAATGGTTCTCTATGCTTTATGTTAAGATTAAGTCTATCCCTAATTTTTATTGAATCTGGCTTTGCAATTATACTCCTATTTCCTAAAGCTCTAGGTCCAAATTCTGATTTCCCCTGATATATTCCTATTATCATTCCTTCGTTCAAGTATTTTGCTATTTCTTTTTCTGGATTGTTAAAAAATTCATATTCGATTTGATTATCATCTAAAATCGATAAAATTTCTTCTTTATCATGCTTTTTACCCAAATATATTGACTTTAATGGTATAGCTTTTATATTTTTAGATAATGATCCTAAATATGCCATACCTATTGAACATCCATCATCAGTAGAAGCGGGAAACGGATAATATTTTCTTATATTATCCATAGATAAAATAGCTGTATTTAAGTTAGTGTTTAAAAAAACTCCTCCAGAAGAACATAAATCTATTTCATTTGGTATATTTTTTAAATGAAATTTCAAATATTCAAGGACACTCTTTTCTAACTCTGCTTGAGCTATAGAAGCTACTTTTTTTGCTCTATCCATTTGCCAATTTATTGGTCTTATATATTTAGCAATTTCAGTAATTATTGTTGTTTTTTCTACTTTCTTAGGTAAATCAGTTCTCTTAATTCTTTTATTGATTAATTTATATTCATAGAGAAATTCAATAAAATTATCAAATAAAAATCTAATATCTCCTTTATCGATTTTAAAGAATCTTTTATTATACCTTATATCATTTCCATATGCAGATAAACCCATAGTTTTGCCTGCAGCAGGTATACCTGAATCAGAAAAGCCTAAACAATAACTTATAATATCATAGAACATTCCGAGACTAATATTATCATAATCCCCAAATTGCTTATCTATTTCTGTTATTTTATTATCTTTAATTTTATATAAGCTTATGCTCTCGAATTCATACTGACTAATCCAATCTCCCTGCTCATCAATTACAATAGCATAACCATTATCCATGCCTGAACTATAAACAGCACTTGCGGCATGAGTCAAATGATGATAAGGATTTGATAATTCCACAATTTTATTCTTATTTTTAATAGGTATATAATTAATAGCTGTTTCAATACAATTGTTTATGGATTTTCCTACTACAATGCTATCTAAATCATCAATAGAAATATTTATACTGGATAAGCAATAATTGATGGCTTTTAATGGTGGTAAAACTATATCTTTTGGATTTCTAGCATAAAAACCATCGGAGTGTTTTCTTCTATCTAATCGTTCCTCTGCTATAGCAGTCAAGATTTCGCCATTTTTACATATCGCTACAGATCTGTCATGATTTGACATATTAATACCCATTACATAGCAGTCCATTATACGTGTTCTCCTTTCTTGTCATTAAATATTCTAAAATAAAAGTTAGATACAATAAATAATATCAGCAATAATAATGAAATTTTCATAAAAAACATCTTTACATTTTTTCCCATCCAATAAGCTACTAAAGGTTGGAATACAACTGCAGATAGAGATGAAACTGAAGATACAACCGAAAATACAGTAGCTTTATTTCTATTGGTAGAATTTTCATTTATTCCACAAGAAATTGATATAAATGAAATTCCAGAAGCAAACGCAAATAAACACATAAATAACATTAGAGCAAGAAAAGATTTGTGATTTGACAATAAAATCATCATAGAAAAGCTTACTAAATATAATATCATCGACAAATTATTTAGGATAATGCTTTTTAAATTTAATTTACTTGTCAAATAGCTAATAATAGAAGATATACTAATATATATACCATTTAATATTGGAAAATATTTAATAGCAATTCCTAATTCTGAACCATAAGGTTGCCAAATTAGATTAAAAGCAGAAAATGCCACAAAAGAAAAAATTGACATCATCAAACTTATGATTAAATTGTAGTTGGAAAAAACATCCTTCACTCCACTTACAGTTAATTTAAATATAGAATCCACTTCTCCTTTATTGTCTCTCATAAATATAGTAGATAAGAGTGCAATAATAATTTGAATAAATATTACAATATACAATACAAAAAAAGATTCATTTATATTCAACATTATTATAAAAGTTATAATAGGTAGAGTAAGTATTACTTCTATCAATTTAGTCTTTCCTGTATAATTTTTAAAAATTGAACTTTCATACTTAGAACCTAACCAAGCTGGTAAACATCCACTCATAAGTGCAGCACCAAGCCCTTTTGTCACATATGAAATAACTAATATGTTGAATGAATATCCAAGAATTAACAAAATATAGGATAAAATACTTAAAATAACGCCTACAACATAAGTTTTTCTTCTACCTATTAAATCTGCTATTGCCCCACTTGACAAATCAAATATCATTAAGCTACTCAAATATACACTCCAAAGGATACCAATTTTAACATATGATATGTTTTTAGAAAGCAAGAATATGGTTATTACTGAATTAGCTAACAAATCTGCAATTTTTTGCAAAGCATTGATAACTACATATGTTGATAATTCGATTTTTGTTCTACTCATTGAATAACTCCATTATTTTCTTAAACTCTTTAATATTCATATCCCCTTGAATCATTTTATCTTTTATATGCCCTTGTGCTTTATAAGCCTCACTTATAACAATATTACTGATTAAATACAATACATATATTTGTTTTCTATTTAATTCATTATATGATATTTGGGGAATTCCGCCCTCTTCTAACATTTCCTCATAACAATTAGTAATTTCAATATTATACTTTAAATTGTTTTTGCAAAACTCAGTATTTGGATGGGGGACTAAAATATATGGTTCTATGAAATCAACAATATTATTAGCTATAAATATATACATAGCATTTAAATCTCTTAATTCATCTTCTATCGTTATACCAGGTAATCCAATTATCCATTCTAATCCAATAGCCATTTTATTTTCTTTTACTAGTTTTGCCAATTTAAATATATTGTTTATATTAATATTTTTATCTGCATATTTTATTGCTGTATTATTACATGACTCAAGTCCTATAAGTATACTTCTACTTATTCTTGAAATATATTTTATCATTTCTTCATTCAAATTATTTAAATGAGAAAACAAACCATTTAGAATTATTTCATTGTCTTCCAAAACCTTACATACTTCTATTACATGTTTCTTATTAAGAGTAAACAATTCATCGGATAAAAATACAAGTTCTAATTTTCCATTACACGACCTTTTCAAATTTTCTATTTCTTTTCTTATAATAAGACTAGATTTAACTCTATATTTGTTCCAATCCTTGGTGTTTTTACAAAAATTACAAGCATACGGGCAACCATATGATGTTCTTATTGAAATTGGTAATTTAGTAACTTTCATTATATACTTCTCAATTAAATATATAGTTTTATCTAAAAAACTAAAATCAATAGCTGGCAATTTATTATAATCATCTATATAATTAGCCCCTCTCCTATTAACAATCTTTTTATCTATATTTAATAGACATCCATTAAATTTTTTATAGTTATCAAAATTAATATTTTTTTCTTCTATAAAAGAATTTATTACTAACTCTGATTCTCCTCTTATAGCAATATCGATATTTGGTAGTAATTGTAACAACTCATCTTCTAACATTTCTGTTAACTTTCCACAATAAATAATTCTTTTATTTTTATCCATTTTCTTTACAATATAACTAATCAATTTAATAGAAAATATTGTTGCAGTATTAGTATTATTCATATAATAATCAGTATGGAAAACTAGAACATCGAATTTACAACTATGAATGATTAATTTCAGTCTTTCATAATCTTCATCTTTATATGATCTAAAAATATTCTGCATAGATATATATTCGACATCATGTCCTTGAGATTTTAAATATGTGCATAATTGCAAAGGTGCAGTGTTGACAACTTCATAATTCATTATATTAGACACAACACTCTCTATTAACTTTCCCTTTCTAAACGGAGTAATTACTAAGATATTCAACAAGATCACCTACATTCATTATATTCTCTTACTAATCCACTAAATATATTTTCTTTAGTAAATAGCTTAATCATGTTTTCTATAAATTCTTTTTTATCTTTTTCTTTTAGTGAATAATTTATTTTTAACAATTCTTCTGCCTTAGCTAGACCATAATATATGTAATTAATAATAAATTCGTATACCGGCTTATTAATACTAACTAGTTTTCTATTTAAGAAAATTATTGCTCCGCTATCAGTAGTATCTATTCGATATTGCATATCATCTATTTCAAAAATTTTCATTTCACTATTCCCTCCATAAAATATGGACATGAAAAGTCTCTAGAAGTTAAAGAATATTCATCTTTATAAAAAGATCTTATCCTGCAACCACCACCACATAATGTTACATATTTACATTTTTCACATACCTCGCTTATATCTTTCATTTTTATATTTCTCAATTTATTTAAAACTTTTGAATTTTTCCAAATTGATTTAAAATCATCTTTAATAATATTACCACACAAAAGTTTCTTATTTTCTCCAGAAATAACACATGGATATACATCTCCATTTGATATAATATTACAAGATGTAATACCTGCATGACAGCCTGTTTTATATGAATTGCTATATGGATAAAACATAAGAGGAGAAGAATATCCCCATATTTCGCTAACATCTGATAAGCTGTAACCTAAATTTAGCATTGGAAGATATATCTCCCATGGACAAGAGACAGATAATTTATAGTTTCTTATTTTACCTTCTAACTTTAACGCTGTTATTTTTTCAATGAAATTTTTCCATTGTTCATATGGAATTTCATTGTCGTCTGTATGATCTTTATGTAACAAAGAAACATATTTTATTATAAGCACATCTTCTATTCCGTTATTTTTCAAAATATTAACATTTTTTTCAAAAAAATCAATATTCTTTTTCGTTAATACTTGTGCTATCGAAAATGGTATTTCATTATTTTTTAGTATTTTTATGTTTTTAATCACTTTATCAGTGCTCTCTCTATATATATCATTTACGCTATTAATAAAACTATCAATACTTATTACTAGATGAAATGACGTATTCATTGCTATGCGGAATAATCTCGAATCTAATAAAGATCCATTGGTTACTAAAGTCAAATCTATAAATGGTTTCTTTAGAGTATATTCTATCAAATCGTATATTCCCTCTTTTAACAGTGGTTCACCACCTGCAAAATTAAATGAATATGTCCCCATATTATATAATTCATCTATAATCTGTTTAAATTGGTTTATTGTTAATTCATCTTTTATATTTTTTCTATTAGCAGCTGAACAATATTGACAGTTGAAATTACAATTTTCAGTAATATCAATATCTACCTGAATTGGAAATTCAAACATAAATTATCCTTTCATAATAATATGAGCAAGATATGAATAAGTTTTAATATTTATATATAACATATCTTGCTCATAATGTTATTTAATTAACTAATTCTTTTAAAATGGACTTGTTCTGTTCCATTGAAGAGATGTGACCGGAATTGATTCCACTTCAGGAACAATTTTTTTACATTCCAGCTCTTTTGTGTTTTTCTTTTTATCTTCCGACTTATTAATTTTTTTACTCTCATGATTTTTTTTACTCATAATCAAATCCTCCTTATATATATTTTTCTATTTGTATACAAAATTAGATGCTATATATTCATACATTGAACATATATTAAAGATTTCTATCATAGAATCTTATAATTATAATATGATATTCAAAAATAATTTTCAGCTAACTTTTGTGAATAATTTATTCTACACAAAACTACACACTCAATTTTCTTGATCTTTATCAAAGATTAAATCTAGTAAGTTTTAGTTTAACATCTATCTCTCATCTTCTTTAAAATGTTCTGTCCTTTTTATCTTTTTCTTTTCTTTACTTTTTAAATCATTGATTTGTCCTAGTATAGATTTCTTTTCTTTATTTTGTCCCTTTAATTGTTCTCTTGATTTTTAAAGTTTAGTAGATAAAATACGCACATTCTGATGTTCTTTTCCATTATTATCTATAGATGTTTTTATCTGTCCAAATATCTTTACAAAATCTCCTTGTTTTAGGTTCTCTAAATCTTTTGACTTATCTCCATAGGCCGAACAATTGGTATAAATTTTATTCCCATCGTCATCTTTAGAAATAATTGAAAAATTACTTACTTTAAACTTTTCTCCATTGGCATTTTCTCTTTCAAGATTTTCTACTTTTCCAACTATATTACCCAATTTCCTCCTTGTACTAAATAATGAGAGCCTTTCGCCCTCCTCTACCTCTCTTGTCGTTTTTTTCTTGGTTTTTTTAGTTTCCTTAATCTTTCTTCTGTATCGTCAATTTTGTCTTTTATGTTTTTTGATTCTTGTCTTATTTATTCTAATTTATTCATATAACACTCCTTTCTTGTATTAAAAAAGAGATAACATTTCTGCTATTACTTTCATTGTTTCACTATTAAAAATATAATATTACCATCTCCTAAAATCAGATATAGGAAAAGTGCCTAAAATCATAGGCACTTTAAGAAAATTTACTCAATATTTTTATTCATAAATGAATAATTCATCTACAGTGTTCTCAAGAGCTGTTGCTAGTTTAAAAGCAAGCTCAAGAGTTGGATCGTACTTATTATTTTCAATAGCATTAACAGTTTGTCTAGTGACTCCGCATATATCTGCTAATTCTTGTTGCAAAAACCCTTTATCGTTTCTAAATTCTTTGATGTGATTTTTCATTTGTCTTACCTATACTTCCTCATATTAATTAGGTAAGAAATATTAAAGGCTATTGATATTATACCGACATAAAATATCGGATTATCTTCAAAGCTTATACTTGAATTTTGTTCAAAGAAAATATTCCAAATTATGTTTAAAATTAGAAATATTATCCCTACCACTAATGCTGTTAATCCAGATTTTCTTACAACATATCCCTTTCTTTCATCTCCTTTTTTAATTAAGGTCACTATCATAATTAAGGTACATACTAGTGAAGCAACCAGAAATAACCATAGTAAACCTATGCCAAACATTTGATTTGACTCAATAAATTTTACAAGATTCATATTGACATCCTTATGTCAAATACTTTTGACATTAAATAATGATATTAAGTTTATATAACTATAAGTCCTCTATTATAATAGACAGCTTGTATCCTTTTTTTTGACAAAGAAAAAAAGCGACTAAGTTTTAATCTTAATCGCTTCAAAAATATTCTGAATATATTTTTCCATCATTTTTTTATAATAAATTTAATCAACTGTTTAATAAAGATAGACATATTCCGGACAAAATAGTATAATTCTTAGATCTATCTCCATCACATTTAATGGCTTTTATAATAAACATCGGAGTAAGGTATGCTACCACAAGAACCATTATAATAATTATTGTATTCATAAAACTCACCTCAATTTTACTGAATACATTGTCTTTACTTAAATAAATCAGAGTGTGAGCCAGTCCTTACTAGAGATAGTACTAAAACCTCTTCTATTTTTTCATATATTAATAAAAAATCTGGCTCTATATGACATTCACGAGTCCCCTTGTAATTTCCCGTTAATGAATGGTCTCTATATCTTTCATCAAGAGTTTCATCTTCTGCTAATTTCTCGATAATTTCAAAGAGCTTTTCAATATCTTTTCCTTATTTTTTAGCTTGCTTTAGGTCTTTTTTAAATCTTTTAGTAAACTTTATTTTATACTTCAAGGGCTTTCCTCAAGTCATCCATATTATCGTAAGCTCTGACGTTCTTATCTTTTGCTAGCATTCTTCCTTCTTCTATAGCTTTTATAGTTTCATCACTAGGAACATCAAGTTTTAAATCAAAGGGAATTCCACTTTCTCTAATACTCGCCCTTAAAAACATGTTAATTGCAGTAGTCATATTTAAGCCTAAACTGGAATAGATTTTTTCTGCTGCTTCTTTTATTTCTTTATCTGTTCTTATATTCAAATTTGTTGTAGCCATTTCATCATCTCCTTTGATATTATTATATGACTAAATTCGTGCGTAGTCAACACATTGTCATTATCTTATGTGTTGAATATATTATTACTCTTCGTTATTAACATACTCCAATAAATCACCTGGTTGACAATCAAGCTCTTTACAAATGCTAGCTAAAGTATTAAATCTAATACCTTTGGCCTTTCCTGTCTTTAATATTGATAAATTTGCTTCGGTTATTCCTATCCTTCCTGCGAGCTCTTTTGATGTCATATTTTTCTTTTTTAATACTTGATCCAGATTTATAATTATTTGCTCCTTCATTTTCAAATTATACTTTCCGAATCTTCTTTTAAGGATTTTCCCGAATTAAATATCATCATTGATGAAAATGCTATAACCATCAAAATTATATTCGTTAAATAATCCTTAATAGTTAAATTAAAAACACCGCTAATATTGTCCACTTTAAGATAATTGAAAACTAGCATAGAAATAATTTGACAAATCGTCAGAATTATAAGTGCTATTAATATATCTCTCGAATATTTTGAATTTAAGTCTGAAAAATAATCTTTCTTCTCTAAATTCACTAAAATCTTCTCAAATTTATCCAATGAGAAACCAGCAACAATGAATATCATAAGAGCACTCAAGCATGAATAAATAATAAAAGGAAGTGAAACTTCTTGTAGATTAAATTGATGAGATTCAACTACTTGTATTACATCATCTTTAAAAATCAGAGTTAATACACTTCCAAGCAAGGTAAAACCTGCTCCTAAATATGAAATATATCTTAAAATCTTAGATAATATAATCGCTATTTTAAAAATAAAACTCTTCATAACTTCTCCTCAACACTTTCGTTTATCTATTGTCATCTACATCTTTTCATTCTTGTAATCTATCCTTCAAATAATTTAAATCTTCTTTAGAAAGTTCCCAGGTTAATGAAGATGGCATCAAGGGCATTCCCTCCATTGTAATATATGGATAATTTTCATAAATATAAAAATCTATCTTTGTAGCATTTTTATCCTCTCTCTTGCTGGTTAATAAGTAGTGGTAAGACTCTATTGCATCATCTGGTATTTCTTTAAAATAATCGTCGAAGTTTTTATCATTAATATTTTCTGCACTCATTCCTGTCAAATTACTAAAGTAGTCTAGAACTTCTTGTTCTTCTGTTTCAACAATTTTTTTATTGTTAGAATCAAATATTTCAATCTTTTCTTCTTTTTTACTACTTGTTTGTTCTGTTGTAGTATTTGGACTACAAGAAGTTAAAACTATAGAAAAAACAAGAAAAATAGCCATTATTAAAAATCTTTTTCTCATGATAATCCTCCCTATTGAATTATTGTAAAACGATAATTATCTTTGATTATTATTGTAAAACAATAATTATAGTTTGTCAATATCATTCGTAATGACTTAAAACTTATCAAAGTCTTCTTGCGTACTACTCTTTGTATTTATATTCATCGTTATTCTTTTCTGTGAACATATTATTTACTAATCCAATCGTTAGTAGTGATAAATCAGAAACAGAAAGACCAAGCTCTACTGCCCTTAATAGAAACAAGGATGTAGTCATTGGTCTTTCTGTTAGTCTTGCTTTTTTAGGGAATTCTTCTGACTTTATGTTTAGTCCCCATAATTCAATTATTTAAGGCAGAATTTTAAGACTCATTTAGAACTTTGTTAGAATCCGATTTTTCCGTCAAAACATTAGCTCTAAAAGTTCTGGAATAAGAGCGATTTCTAAGTCACCGTCATATCCCATATTTTTCTCAGTTAAGGCTGTTTCAATTTTACTGAGTGCAATCCTACTTTTATATTCTGTTATCTTATTATCTATACATTAATACTACAATCTCCACATATAGCACCATTATACAATCTATTTACATATGCCAAAAAAATAAAGGTAGTCCGAAGACTGCCGATATTTATCTCTCTGCACCTTTGCTATGGTCTTTCTTGTTTGATCTAGTTTTGTCATCTGTCTTAAAGCTTTTTATTTGCCCTAATATGGACTTTTTATCTTTATCTTGACTCTTTACTTGTTCTTTTGCTTTTAAGAGCTTAGAAGACAAAATACGAACATTCTTATGTTCTTTCCCGTTGTTGTCAATACTTGTTTTTACTTGTCCGAAGATTTTAACAAAATCTCCTTGTTTTAGGTTCTCTATATCTTTTGTCTTATCTCCATATGCTGAACAGTTTGTATATACCTTATTCCCATCGTCATCTTTTGAAACAATTGAAAAATTACTTACTTTAAACTTTTCTCCATTTGCATTTTCTCTTTCAAGGTTTTCTACTTGACCTGCTATATTACCTACGAGATTTATGAGATCATCTTTTTCTTTAATATTACTGATATTTTCAACAATCTTACCTTGTTCTTTCATATCATCAATCATATAGTCAAAGTCATCACTTAGTAGACCTGTTGTGTCATTGTTCATATATA
>JAUMZM010000053.1:12043-12705 GCA_030528125.1 Tissierellia bacterium | reverse complement strand
AAAAAAGTGATGCGCAGAGTAGAATCATATATTCTGCAACATCACCTTTTTTATTTTTTTATGTGTTTTTCTTCTTATTATAATAATTTGATAAATTAGATACTCCATATTCTTTATGCAATCTTTATATAAAATCATTTTAAAACTAAAAATCATTATTTTTAATAGTTGTTATATTTAAAATAAATTCTTAATAATTATCTATAATAAAGTCCTGCTTTTATTGCAAAAAACAAAGCATCGAAAATCGATGCTTTATTTTTGTATAACTTGTATCAAGTTAATTATTTTCTTTTTGATTTGAATAAAGCTCCAGCTGCTGCTACTAAAGTTGCTACTGCTCCTGTTATTCCTGCAACACCTGTCTTAACATTGTCAGAAGATTTTTCTGATTTTTTCTCATCTTTCTTATCTTCTTTTTTGTCTTCTTTGTCGCCTTTATCCTCTTTGTCTTCTTTATCTTCTTTGCCAGGTTTGTTCTCATCCTTACCAGGTTTATTTTCATCTTCGCCAGGTTCTTCTTCATTCTTTACTGTCTTGAAATCATAATAGAATGTGTCGCCTTCTCTTGATGAGTTTACAAATTCATATTCTTCTTTTCCAATGTATGTGTTTGCTAATACTTGGAGTCCTTGTGAAGCTTCTTCCTTTGTTCCTGTGAA
>JAUMZM010000053.1:0-11943 GCA_030528125.1 Tissierellia bacterium | reverse complement strand
TTCTTTTGTTTCTACTACTTCTCCGTCTACTCTGATTACACCTGTCCATGTTACTATTTCTTCTGGTGCCTCAGCTGTCTTGAAGTCATAATAGAATGTGTCGCCTTCTCTTGATGATTCTACGAATTCATATTTATCTGGTTGTCCAATATAAGTATTTGCTAATACTTGAAGTCCTTGTGAAGCTTCTTCCTTTGTTCCTGTGAATTCTTTTGTTTCTACTACTTCTCCGTCTACTCTGATTACACCTGTCCATGTTACTTGTTCTTCTGGTACTTCAGATTTCTTTACATTAACAGTTACTGTGTAAGTATCCATATTGTCTGCATTGTAGTTTATTTCTATGCTTTCTGGATCTACACTTACTAATTCGTATCCTTTTGGTACTTTTACTGCTTGTGTTGTATCGTAGCCTGCTACTTCGTCTTCACCTGGTTGTGCTTTTACGTATTCTGAATCTACTAAGTTGCCGTCTTCATCTACGTATTCATATTTTACAGTCTTTTCTTTTAATTCAGGTTTTTCTTTTTCTCCATTATTAGCTGCTAGATTTTCTGCGTCTTTTGGTTGCTCAGCAGCTGATGCTGGTGTCTCAGTTGGTTTATTTTCTGTAGAGTTGTTCTCAACTGTTGATGTGACTTTTGTTTCTGGCTTTTCTGCTTCTTCTTCAGCATTTGCTTTTAATGATGGAGCTACTATTCCACCTGCTAGAACGATTGCTAATGCACTTGCAATCAATTTTTTTTCTTCATTTTTTCCTCCTAAGTAAATGAACGGTCATAATGTCTACATATTTATTATAACATCAATATCTATCAAAGTCCACAATTTTGTAATTTTTTTTTCAATATATTAAAGTGCAATAAAGATATTAAATTTCAACATTCATATCAATAAAGTTAAATCTTTTTTTATTATATTTAATTATAGATTATTAATTTTTTTCTATAAAAAGGACTTTTCTACAAGTTTTTGTAATATTTCTTCTTTTAATTCTTCTTTCTTTTCTTTACCTTGGAGTTTTTCTACTATTGCCATTGCGATATATATTGCTGTTGCTGGTCCTCTTGATGTTATAATATTTCCATCTTCTACTACAAGTTTATCTTCTTCGTATTCTTTGTAATTTGTAAGCTTTTCTTTAAATGTAGGAAATGATGTTATCTTCTTATCTTCTATAACTTTTGCCTTGTCTAAGACTATTGGTGCTGCGCATATTGCTGTAACTAGTTTTCCATCTTTGTATAGTTGTTGTATTGTTTGTATTACTTTGTCATTATCTCTTAGATTATTAGCTCCTGGTTGTCCTCCTGGAAGATAGATTGCATCTACTTCATCTAGGTTAAGCTTATCTATTGTTGTGTCAGTTTCTAAGGTTATATCATGTGCGCCTTTTACTTTTCTATCTTCTGTTATGCTTACTGTCTCTACTTTTGCTCCACTTCTTCTGACATAATCTATTACTGTTACTGCTTCTGTTTCTTCAAATCCTTCTGCTAAGTATACCAATAGTTTCTTCATCTTTTCCTCCTCAGTCTTTTAGTATTTTCTTTAGGAATTGTCCTGTGTAGGATTTATCTACTTTGGCGATTTCTTCTGGTGTTCCTGTTGCTACGATTTCTCCTCCGTTTTCTCCTCCTTCTGGTCCTAGATCTATTATATGATCGCTTACTTTGATTACATCTAGATTATGTTCTATTACGACTACCGTATTTCCTTGATCTACTAGTCTATTTAGTACTTTTACTAATTTATTTACATCTTCTGAATGCAATCCTGTTGTTGGCTCATCTAGAATGTAGAGTGTCTTTCCTGTTGATCTTTTGGATAGTTCACTTGCAAGTTTTACTCTTTGTGCTTCTCCTCCTGATAATTCTGTAGATGGCTGTCCTATCTTTATATATCCCAATCCTACATCAAATAGTGTCTGTAGTTTTCTTACTATTGGGGGATGATTTTCGAAGAATTTTATTCCTTCTTCTACTGTCATATTTAATACATCATAGATATTTTTGCCTTTGTATTCTACTTCAAGTGTTTCTCTGTTGTATCTTTTGCCATGACATACTTCGCAAGGTACATATACATCTGGTAAGAACATCATGTCTACTTTTATTGTACCGTCTCCTTTGCAGGCTTCGCATCTGCCGCCTTTTACATTGAATGAGAATCTTCCTTTGTCAAATCCTTTCATCTTGGCTTCGTTTGTCATTGCGAATACATCTCTTATATTGTCAAATACTTTTGTGTATGTTGCTGGATTTGATCTTGGTGTTCTTCCTATTGGGGATTGATCTATAGTTATTATCTTATCTATTTGTTTTACGCCTTTTATTGAGTCGTGTTCTCCTGCTCTTACTTTGGTTTTATTTAGTTTTTTGGTTATGGATTTGTATAGGATTTCATTTACAAGTGAGCTTTTGCCTGAGCCTGATACTCCTGTTACTGTTGTAAATGTTCCTAGTGGGAATTTTACATCGATGTTTTTTAGATTATGTTCTCTTGCTCCTTTTACTTCGATGTATTTATTTGATTTTCTTCTTTTATCTGGTACTTCGATTTTCTTTTTGCCTGATAGATACTTTCCTGTTATTGAGTTTTCGTTTTCTTCTATTTGTTTTACTGTGCCTTGTGCAACTATCTCTCCTCCATGGATTCCTGCTCCTGGTCCTATATCTACTAGATAGTCTGCTTCTCTCATTGTATCTTCGTCATGTTCTACTATTATTAGGGTATTTCCCATATCTGTTAAATTTCTTAGTGCCATTAGAAGTCTATCATTATCTCTTTGGTGTAATCCTATGCTTGGCTCATCTAGTACATAGCATACTCCTACAAGTCCTGATCCTATCTGGGTTGCAAGTCTTATTCTCTGGCTTTCTCCTCCTGATAATGTGGATGCTGATCTTGATAGTGTAAGATATCCCAGTCCTACATCTTGTAGGAATTTTAGTCTGGAGTTAATTTCTTTTAGTATCTGTGATGCTATCTTTTGGTTCATTTCGCTTAATTGTATTGATTTAAAGAATTTTATTGAATCGTCTATTGATAGCTCTGTAACTTCTGATATGTTCTTTCCTTGAAGCTTGATTGATAGTACTTCTTCTTTTAGTCTTCTTCCATTACATGTGTGGCATTTTTCTTCTGACATGTATTCTCTGAATTTGTCTTTTTGATTATCCGAATTGGTCCTTGTGTATCTGTCTTCTAGATTTTGTAAGACTCCTTCAAAATGTCCTGTGTATCTTTTTCTTCCTGTAAAATGACTTTCGAATACGAATGACAATTCTTCTTTTGTTCCATATAGTATTTCATCTATCATTTCCTTGGGTGCTTGTTCTATTGGTTTATCTAGTGGGAAATCATATCTATCACATATTGCTTTTATTACTTCATAATAATATGTTCCTTTGGCTGCATTTGCATAGGGTTCTATTGCTCCTTGTTTTACTGATAATTCTCTATCTGGTATTACAAGGTCTTTATCTATTTGCATGTGAAATCCTAATCCATTGCAGTCTGGGCACATTCCATAAGGTGAATTAAATGAGAACATATTGGGTGTTATCTCTGGAATTGATACATGTCCATCTGGGCATGATAGCTTGGAGCTCATTATGAAGTTTTCTCCATCTATTACATCGATATTTACTATTCCATTGGATAATTCAAGTGCTGTCTCTAGGGAATCTGCAAGTCTTGAATTAATGCCTTCTTTTACTATTATTCTATCTACTATTACATCTATATTGTGCTTTTTGTTTTTATCTAATGTGATTTCTTCTGATAGATCGTACCTTTCGCCATCTATCATAACTCTCATATAGCCTTCTTTTATTATGTTATCTAAGGCTTTCTTGTGCATTCCCTTCTTATTTCTTATAACTGGGGATAGAATCTGAATTCTAGTTCTTTCTTTTAATTGAAGTATTCTATCTACCATTTGGTCTATTGACTGTGCTTCAATCTTTTTGCCACATACTGGGCAATATGGTGTAGCTACCTTGGAATACAATAGTCTGTAGTAATCATAGATTTCTGTAACTGTTCCAACTGTTGATCTTGGGTTTCTGTTGGTTGTCTTTTGGTCTATTGATATTGATGGTGACAATCCTTCGATATAGTCTACATCTGGCTTATCAATATTTCCTAGAAACTGTCTTGCATAGGATGATAGGCTTTCTACATATCTTCTCTGTCCTTCTGCATAAATTGTATCAAAGGCAAGTGTGGACTTTCCTGATCCGGAAAGTCCCGTAAAAACTATCATTTTATCTCTTGGCAATGTTAAATCCACATTCTTTAGATTATTTGTCTTTGCTCCTTTTATTATGATTTTATCTTCTGTCAAATTTTCACCTCGAAAAATTCTCTTTCATCTTCTTTATTTCATCTCTTAGATTGGCTGCTCTTTCAAAGTCTAATTCTTCTGCTGCTTTATACATTTCTGTTTCCATATTTACGATAAGAGTATCGATATCTTCTCTGTTGAATTCTTCTATCTCTTCTTCTTTAGCTTGTTTTGTAACTTGAATTAGTTCTTTGACATTCTTTCTTATAGTTGTAGGTTTTATATTATGCTCTTTGTTAAATTCCATCTGAATCTTTCTTCTTCTATTGGTCTCTGATATGGCTTTTTTCATTGATTTTGTAATTGTATCTGCATACATTATTACATGACCATTTGAATTTCTTGCAGCTCTACCAATAGTCTGTATTAGAGAAGTTTCACTTCTTAAAAATCCTTCCTTATCTGCATCAAGTATTGCTATAAGTGATACTTCTGGTATATCCAGTCCTTCTCTTAGAAGGTTTATTCCTACTACTACATCTATCTTTCCAAGTCTTAGATCTCTTATTATCTCGCTTCTTTCGATTGTCTTTATATCTGAATGAAGGTATTTGACCTTTATTCCATTTTCTTCAAGATAATCTGTAAGATCTTCTGCCATTCTCTTTGTAAGTGTTGTTACAAGTACTCTTTCATCTCTTTCGATTGTCGCATTAATCTCATCTATAAGATCATCTATCTGATTTTGTGTAGGTCTTACTTCTATCTTTGGATCAAGAAGTCCTGTAGGTCTTATAAGTTGCTCTACTACTTCTTTTGATTTACTTAATTCATATTTACCTGGTGTTGCGGAAGTATAGATTACTTGATTTACCAATCCTTCAAATTCAGTGAATTTAAGTGGTCTATTGTCAAGTGCTGATGGCAATCTAAATCCATAATCTACTAGGTTTTGCTTTCTTGATCTATCTCCTTCATACATTCCACCTATCTGTGAAACAGACACATGGCTTTCATCTATAAATAATAGAAAGTCCTTTGGGAAATAATCTATAAGTGTATATGGTCTACTTCCAGCTGCTCTTTGCGAAAGATGTCTTGAATAATTCTCTATTCCTGAGCAAAATCCAATCTCTTTTAGCATTTCTATATCATATCTTGTTCTTTGTTCAAGTCTTTGAGCTTCTAATAATTTGTTTTCACTTTCTAGAACTTTTAGTCTATCTTCTAGCTCTTCTTCTATTGTGACAATTGCCTTGTCGACTTTTTCTTTCGTCGTTGCATAGTGACTTGCAGGATATATGAATGCATGGGATAGATATCCTGTAACTTTTCCTGTAAGTGAGTCAAACTCAGAAATCCTATCTATCTCATCTCCGAAAAACTCGACTCTTATGGCTTTCTCATCATTTCCTGCAGGGAATATATCTAATATATCTCCCTTTACTCTAAAGGTTCCTCTTTGAAAATCCACATCATTTCTTACGAATTGGACGTCGATGAGCTTTCTCATGACATCATCTCTTTCTATAATCTGACCTGGTCTTAAGCTTACTACAAGCTTCTTGTAGTCGATAGGATCTCCCAATCCATATATACAAGATACACTTGCAACTATTATTACATCTCTTCTTTCAAAAAGTGCCATAGTTGCAGAATGGCGCATCTTATCTATCTCATCATTTATAGATGAGTCTTTTGCAATATATGTATCAGTTGCTGCAACATAAGCTTCTGGCTGATAATAATCGTAGTAGCTTACGAAGTATTCGACTGAATTTTCTGGGAAAAATTCCTTAAATTCTGTAAAAAGCTGATATGCAAGAGTCTTATTGTGAGCAATTACAAGGGTTGGCTTTTGGACCTTTTCAATTATGTTTGCCATTGTAAAAGTCTTTCCACTTCCTGTAACACCTTTTAGAATCTGATGCTTCTTTCCTTCAATTACTCCTTTAGATAATTTATCTATAGCTTGAGGTTGATCTCCTCTTGGTTTATATTCTGAATGTATTTTGAATTTTTTCATATAACTTCCTTTTATATTAAAACAAAGTGAAATATAGATTCACTAATAGAAGTATACGTCAATAGATTAATTTTTCAATGTTTAAGATTTGTAATAATTTATTCTTAATGTGAAATTTAATTTGTGATATTTGGCTTAAGTAAATCTAAGATTTTTATAAAAAGTGCATCTTATAACAATAAAAAATCAGAGGAAAACCTCTGATTCTTTATTATTTTTAATTAGATTTTAGTAAACGAAAGCATTGCTATAAGCATCTCTTAGTGCTTCAAGTAATGTTGCAACTTTTGCTGCATCTCCATAGATTCTTACATCATTACAAATTCCATCAAATTCTTCATCATAATCTACTTGAGCCCTGCTTCCAAGAGCAAGTATTACTGTATCACACTTAAGCTCTTTGTCTTCATTTTTGTCTCCATTTTCTTCTAGAACTTCTACTTTTATTGAATCTTTATTTATTGCTACAAGTTTGTGTAATGGCAAGATTTCCACTTTCTCTTCTTTTAATTTCTTTATGACATCTACACGTACTCTAGCAATTTCACTTGCCCCTATTGTATTTGTCATTTCAACTATGCTTACATTTCTTGAAGGATCTTTTGCTTTAAGTGTATCTGCAACTTCAAGTCCTGTAGCTCCTGATCCTATTACAATTACATTTTTGCCGGCTTCTTTCTTACCTTCAAGATAATCTTCTGCCATTATTACATTATCTTGATCTACTCCTTCGATTTGTGGTTTGATTGGCTTTCCTCCAGCACATACAAATATTGCTTCAGGTTCTATCTTTGATACATTTTCTTTAGTTGCAATTGTATTAATTCTTACATCGACATTTTCGTTGTAGAGTTCTTTTTCTTCTGTTTCTATAAACCATTTGAGTTTGTCTTTGCCATTTCCAAGGCCGCCTATATAAAGTGCTCCTCCCAAATGATCTTCTTTTTCAAATAATGTTACCTTAAATCCTCTTTGTGCTAGGACAATTGCACTCTGCATTCCAGCAGGTCCTCCGCCTATAACTACGACTTTTCTTCCATTGCCATTTTTATTTAGATTAGAATAATATACTTCTGATCCCAATATTGGATTTACTGCACATTCAATATGACGAGCTTTTGCTCCGGCATCTATGCAACGATTGCATCCTATGCACTTTCTAATAAGATCACTTCTTCCATCATAGGCTTTGTTTGCCCATTCGGGATCTGCTAATTGTCCTCTACCTACTGATACGAAATCGCATATTCCTTCTTCTAGTAGTTTCTCTGCAGTTTCTGGTTTTTTTATTACATTTATAGATAGGACTGGTATATTTACGATATCTTTTACAGCTTTTGCAAGTTCTCTTCTACTTCCTTCTTTGTAGAAATACATTGGTATGATTTCTCCACCTGATTCGTATATACCACAGCTTACATGGATATAGTCTACTCCCATTTCTTCCATGTGCTTTGCAATCTTTGCTCCTTCATCTTTTGTAATTCCTTCATCTCCCATAAATTCATCTATTGATAGACGAATTCCTATTGGGAATTTTGCTCCACAGTATTTTCTAATTCCTAGAATGATTTCATCTACATATCTCATTCTATTTTCAAAGCTTCCACCATATTGATCATTTCTTCTATTCGAAAATGGTGATAGCCATTGATTTAAGAAATATCCATGTGCGCCATGAAGCTCTATTCCATCCATTCCTGCAATTTGCGCAATAACTGCTGCTTTTATAAATTTTGCTTGGATTGCTTTTGCTTCTTCTATAGTAAGTTCATGGGGCATTTCGGTGCATCTTTTTGTTGTAAATGCTGATGGTGCTACTATATAATTGCCGTTTGGATTTAGCTTACTTGATCCTTCTCTTCCTGGATGATGTAGTTGAAGAAAAATCTTACTTCCATAGGCATGTACACGATCTGCAAGTCTTTGTAATCCTGCTACATGGCCTAATTTGGTGGCTGCAAGTTGTGTTGCAAGTCCCCATCCATGTTCTTCATCAACTCTACATATCTCTGTTATTATAAGGCCACAGCCTCCTTTGGCTCTTTGTTCGTAATATCTAATTATATCTTCGCTTGCTTCTCCTGACATGCTTGCAAGTCCTGTTCCCATTGGAGGCATTACTATTTTGTTTTTTAATTTTAGATTTCCAATATGTCCTTTTTCAAAAAGTTTTTGATATTTCATTTTACACCTCGCTTATTTTTTAGAAAACATTTTCCTATAAGCTAGACATTGATTTCTATAAATTATAAAATTTTAAGAGAGTCTTTTCCAATACTCAATTTATCTTTATGTATAAACCAATTGTTTCGCTTAATTAAATTATATTTTTTATGAAAAACTTGTCAATAGTTTAAGATAAAACTTTTCAAAAAAAGCCACCTATAATAGATGGCTATCTCTTATTTATCACTTAATATAGCTGCTGTTATCTTGGGTATTACTTGCTTTTTCCTGCTTAATACTCCAGGAGCTGTTATTATTCCGTTTTTGATTTTTGTGTCAAATTCTTCTGCAATCTTATCTTTGTGTCTTCCAACAACTATTAGATCGCTTGTCTTATTGAAGATATCTGTAAGCATTAGTAAGAACATGCTTTCTCCTTTTGTCTTTATCTTATTTTCCATAAGAACCATAAGCTCGTCTTTTATTGGTTGAAGCTCATCAGGATTCATTGTCATGACTTGTCCTACTCTTACTTTCTCTTCTCCTATTGGAAATATCTTTACATCTCCATTTATAAGATCTTCGGGCTTTTTGCCTTTTAATGATGTTCCTGCTTTAAACATCTTCATTGCAAATTCTTCTGGATTGATATCTGCAATCTTACTCATTCTTTCTAGAACTCTTCTATCTGTATCTGTCGATGTCGGTGATCTAAATAAGAGAGTATCGGATATTATAGCAGCTGATAATATACCTGCGATATGCTTTGGAGGTCTTATTCCTGATTCAAAGAACATCTTAGATATTATTGTAGAAGTAGATCCTACAGGCTCATTTCTAAAAAATACTGGACCTGATGTTTGAATATTTGCAACTCTATGATGATCTATAATCTCTACTATCTCTGCATCATCTATATCTGATATTGATTGGTTCTTCTCGTTGTGATCTACAAGTATTAGCTTCTTTTTCTCATTAGAAATAAGATGATATCTTGATATCGTTCCTTGTACTATATTTCTATCATCTACTATAGGATAGGATCTATATCTTGTCTCTGCCATTACCTTTTTTATGTCATCTATATTGTCAGACTTTTTAAAGCTTATTAGATTATCTGTAGTCATGACATATTTTATTGGAATTGACTGTGGTAATAGCCTTGCTGCCATAAATGTATCGTATTCTGTTGTAATTACTGTGACATTTTTTTCCTTGGCAAGTTCACATAGCTTATCATCAAGCTTTGTTCCATTTGTAAGTATCATAAGGGATACTTTTTGGCTTATTGTAAATTCCTGTGCTTCCTTTCTATCTGCAAGTATTACAATATCTCCTTTGCTTACAAGTTCTTTTATATTCTGATTATCTCTACTCATGGCAAAAACTGACATCTTGCCATCAAAATGTGGATTCTCTTCTCCTTTTACAATAGTCTTGGCATTTAATACATCAAGGATATTATAAAGTGGAGTATGACTTCTTCCAATTATCTTATCATCCCAAACTTCCATATATGATCTTGTAAGATTTGATAGGGATGCTATTCCTATTAATTTATTATCTTGATCTGTTACTGGAAGAGAGTTAAGATGATTTTCTTGAATTATATTCCAAGCCTGTTGAATTGATATTTCTTCTCCAACAGTATAGGCACTATCATAATCCAAATCCCCAACCTGCGGTTTCATGGAATCTTTAATAATTGGTGGCTTTACACCAAAATAATCAAGTACAAACTTTGTCTCTTGGTTTATATGACCAAGTCTTAGAGGTATTGCCTTGACCTCTCCAAGCTTGTTTTTTAGATAGGCATAAGCTATTGCTGCAATTGTTGCATCAGTATCTGGATGCTTATGTCCTGTTATATAGACTGTTTCTTTCATAATCACTCCTTTAGATAATTGTATCACATCTATTAGATTTTTATTAAATTTATTATATAAAGATAATAATTAGTCAAATGTCTTTTTTAGGAATTTAAGTTTCAAGGTTACTATTCTGTATCTTTCTACCTTTTCTATTCTAAATTCGATATCATCTATTACAATCATATCGCCATCTTTAGGAAGTCTATCTATATTATCTATTACAAATCCCCCTATTGAATCACTCTTTTGCTCTTTAAGATTGATGTCAAAATAATCATTTACCTCATCAATATGCATTGTAGGATCTACTATAAATGTATGTCTATCGATTTTGTATATCATATCAGAGTTGGTATCATACTCATCATCTATCTCTCCTACAAGCTCTTCTAGAATATCTTCTACAGAAACAATCCCACTTGTTCCCCCATACTCATCAATTACAATTGAAAGTGATATATTTCTTGATTGCATCTGCTTAAAAAGATCTATTATAGACATGTACTCATACACATAATATGTAGGCCTTATGGATTTTTTAATGTCTATATTTCTATTTTCAAGTAATTTATTTACAAGGTCTTTTACATGAAGTATTCCGATTATATTATCAATATTTTCCTTATAGACAGGTATTCTTGAATGATTTGAACTTTTTAGAAATTCTTCTAATTCTTCTTTTGAGCAATCTACAGAAATAGCTTCAACATTTGTTCTAGGTGTCATTATATCTGCTACATCACTGTCTTTAAAATCAAAGACATTATTGATAATTTCGCTTTCTTCATTATTAATAACTCCCTCTTCTTCTCCAAATCCTACTATTTCTTTTAAATCTTCTTCTGTAACTAATTCATCTGAAGTATCTTCATATATAAATAGCTTTATAATTCCACTTGTAATATAGCTTAAAACTACGACAAGTGGCTTTAGGATCTTGGTAAGTATATATATTGACCTTGACACATATAGTGATATAGGGATATTTTTTTTCTGTGCAATTGTCTTTGGGGTAATCTCTCCAAATATAAGTATCAAAAGAGTCATTGTAATTGTAGAAATTACAGCTCCTTTTGCTCCATAAATATCTGTAAAAAATATCGTTGCAACTGTTGTTGTAACAATATTTACTATATTATTTCCCACAAGTATTGTGGTTATCATTGTCTGAATATCATCTGTTATTTTGTTTAAAATTTTGGCATTTTTTACTTTCTTTTTCTCAAGCTGTCTGATCTTTATCTTACTTGTTCCAGTTATTGCCGTTTCTGATGAAGAAAAAAACGCCGATAGAATTACGCCAATTATTATTACGATAAATTCTATTATATTCTTGTAGCTCACTTAATCACTCCTTGATTTATATACTACCAATATTTATTTATTTTGTAAATATTACAAGTTTTTTTAAGTTATTTTACTCCTAGTTTATAATTTGATATGAATATTATAATTCTATAGTTTATATTTTTGTTTTTCAATCTCTTTTCTTTACCCCAAAATAAAGTATAGTCAAGTTGTAAGGAAATTCAAGTCCAGTGGTAATAAGTCAAGTAAAACTTAAAAAAAGTTAAAAATTACAAACG
>JAUMZM010000091.1 GCA_030528125.1 Tissierellia bacterium | reverse complement strand
GATAGAGAACAAAATGTAGTATTAATTACTACAACTATAATATACGAGGAGAAGATATGTTAAAGGAAGAAAGACTTTTAAAGACTTTAAACTTAGTCAACAAAAACAAGGTCATAAAAACAACTGAGATATCTAATATATTAGATGTTTCTCTTGCAACTGTTAGAAGAGATCTAAACGAGCTTTCTGAAAAGAAAAAAATTAAGAAAGTCTTTGGCGGGGCAAAGTCAATTACAAATCCTAACTATATTATGACAGAAGATAATATGGTTAAGAAGAACAAGCTTAACACCAAAGAAAAGGAAGCTCTTGGAAAGTTTGCTTCAAATCTTATAGAAGAAAATGATTTTATCTACATGGATGCAGGAACAACAGTTGAGGCTATTGTGCCATATATCAACAAGAAAAACCTAAAATTTGTGACAAATGGAATAGGAGTAGCAAGAGAATTATCTGCTCTTGGTTACAAAGTTTATGTTCTACCAGGTGAGATCAAAATTTCTACAGATTCCATAATTGGAACTCTTGCAAGTGAATATGTTAGAAATTTTAATTTTACAAAAGGATTTTTTGGAACAAATGGAATTGATTATGATTTTGGGTTTACAACTACTGATGTAAATGAGGCAATGGTAAAAACTTCTGCAATCAAAAAATGCAAAGAAGCTTATATAATAGCTGATAGCTCGAAATTTGAAAAGATTTCCCAAGTTACCTTTTTAAATGACATTGACCAAAAAATAATCACAAATAAAGACGATAAGAGTTTAATTATTACTTTAAGGGAGGGCGTATGATTTATACATTAACTTTAAATCCTGCACTTGATTATATTTTAAAAGTAGATTCTCTAGATATCGGACAGACCAATAGATCCGATTATGAGATTATAAATGCTGGAGGAAAGGGAATCAATGTAAGTAAGATTTTTAAAAATCTATCCGAAGATTCGATAGCTTTGGGTTTTGTGGCAGGATTTAGCGGAGATGAACTTTTAAAAATCCTTGAAAAAGAAGAAATAAATTCGGATTTTATAAGGCTAGATTCTGGATTTACCAGAATAAATGTAAAGATAAAATCAGACAAAGAGACAGAAATAAATGGCAAAGGACCTAATATAGATAAGAAAAAACAAAAAGATCTATTTTCTAAATTAGAAAAGTTAGAAGATAATGACTATTTATTCTTATCAGGCAATCTTCCTAGTTCATTGGGAAGTGATTTCTATAGGAAAATAATTCTAAGTTTAAAAGATAAGAATATAAATATAATTGTAGATGCTACAGGCGATGCGCTAAAAGAAACCTTGGATCTATCACCATTTCTAATTAAACCAAATCTTAGAGAACTTGAAGAATTATTTCATATTACTATAGAAAATAAAGAAGATATAAGAAATTATGCTAGAAAACTTCAAGATATGAATGCTAGAAATATTATAGTTTCTCTAGGAAAAGATGGAGCTTATCTTCTATCAGAAAATAAAGAGGAGATGTTCTTATCTGCTCCAAAAGGAGAGGTTGTTAATTCAGTTGGTGCTGGAGATTCTATGGTTGCAGGATTTGTATATGCTAAGAAAAATGGAAAATCAGACGAAGAAGCTTTTAGATTTAGCCTAGCTTGCGGATCTGCAACTGCTTTTTCCAGTGATATTGCTAAGAAAGAAGAAATATTTGATATTTATAAAAAAATAGACCAGCTATCAAATGTCAAGAAAAAAATCAATAATAATTAATCTTGTA
>JAUMZM010000052.1 GCA_030528125.1 Tissierellia bacterium | reverse complement strand
TTTGTAACTAACAACAAGTTTTTTATACTTGTTAAATCTATTATACGAGGAGGAAAAATGGAAAAAAATTCTCTTACAGAAAGGCTCTTTCATTTAAAAGAGCATGGTTCTGATGTAAAGACAGAAATTATAGCAGGTATTACTACATTTATGACAATGAGTTATATTCTAGCAGTAAACCCCCAGATTCTATCTGAAGCAGGAATGGATAAGGGAGGAGTTTTTACAGCTTCTATTATAGCTTCTGTCATAGCAATTTTAATCATGGCATTATATGCTAACCTACCTTTCGGACTTGCCCCAGGAATGGGCCTAAACGCATTTTTCACCTACACTGTTGTTATGCAGCTAGGTCACAGTTGGCAATTTGCTCTAACTGCGGTATTTTTGGAAGGAATTTTATTTATGATTTTATCACTTTTGGGAGTTAGAGAGGCAATATTTAATTCCATACCACTTGTGTTAAAAAAGGCGGTATCTGTTGGAATTGGACTATTCATCGCAGAAATAGGTCTTATAAATGCAAAGTTCATCCAAGTTGGAGATATGAGCTTGGTATTGGGAAATCTTCTTACAAAAAACACTATAGTATTTGCATTTGCTCTTATTCTCATGGCAGTTCTTTCTGCAAAGAATGTAAAGGGAGCTTTATTAATTGGAATATTGGCATCAACAGTTCTTGCAATTATAACAGGAGTTTCAACTCTTCCAACATCAATAGTTCAATTACCACCATCCCTTGGTTCAGTAGCATTTAAGTTAGAATTTGATAATATATTATCACTTGAGATGTTTTCAATTATGTTTACATTCCTTTTTGTAGACTTATTTGATACAGTGGGAACTCTTACAGGTGTAAGTGCAAAAGCTGAACTTTTGGATGCAGAAGGAAAACTTGAAAACAGTGGAAAGGCACTACTTGCTGATGCAATAGGAACTACTTGTGGTGCATTACTTGGAACAAGTACAGTTACAACATTTGTAGAAAGTGCTTCTGGAGTAACAGAAGGTGGTAGAACAGGACTTACAGCTTTATCAACAGCAGTTTGCTTTTTGATATCTTTATTCCTATTCCCAATCTTTGCTATAATCCCAGCTGAAGCAACATCTGCAGCGCTTGTAATGGTTGGATTATTTATGATTACACCTATAAAGGATATAGACTTTAGCGATTATACAGAAAGCTTCCCAGCATTTTTGACAATCTTAATGATGCCTTTAGCTTACTCAATAGCTGAAGGAATTAGCTTTGGTATAATATCTTATGCTATCCTTAAACTCCTTACAGGTAGATCAAAAGAAGTAAGTCCACTTGTTTGGATTCTTGCAATAATATTTATAATTAGAATAATAGCACCATTATTCTAATAGCAATCTAAATAAAGGTGATTTTATCACCTTTATTTTTGTTTCATTATTTTCATTATAAAAAGACTTATCTTCTAGCTTTAATCTATTAGATAAGTTTTTTAATTTACTATAAATTCTATATTCCAAGTATTGATTTAGCAACTGTAAAGTAAACTAATAATGCTGCGGAATCTACTATTGTTGTTATAAGTGGAGATGCCATTATGGCTGGGTCGAATTTAAGCTTCTTTGCAATAATTGGAAGCATTGCTCCTATTACTTTTGCAAGCATTATTGTAAAGAATATTGTAAACGCAACTGTAATTGCTACACTTGCTTGTACTTTATCAAATAACAAGCATTTCAAAAATGCGACACTACTCATTACAATTCCAACTATTATAGATACTCTTACCTCTTTAAAAAGAACCTTGCCCCAATCTCTTAGGCTTATATCTCCTGTTGCCATACCACGAATTACAAGTGTTGATGCCTGCGATCCAGCATTTCCGCCTGAGTCTGTTATCATTGGTATGAACATATTAAGAGCTATTACAGATTCTATAACTTTCTGATGACTTTGTATTATTGTAGATGAAAATGCTGCTGATATCATTAGGAATAATAGCCAAGGTATTCTGTTTTTGGCAAGCTTAAATACTGATTTATCCATGTATTCATCTTCTGGAGATAGTGCTGCCATCTTGTGGAAGTCCTCTGTAGCCTCCATTTCCATAACGTCTAGAATATCATCGACCGTTATTATTCCTGTAAGTCGCATTTCTTTATCTACTACTGGAAGTGCTGTAAATCCGTAACGCTTAAATATTGCTGCTACATATTCCTGGTCGTCATTTGTACTTACACTTATTACATCTTCATACATCAAATCTTCTATCTTTGTATCTAAATCGCTTGTTACCATTGATCTTAATGATACATATCCTAATAGAAGCTTTGTACTACTTGTAACATAGCATGTGTAGATTGTAACTTTATCTTCTCCAGTTTCTTTTATAATCTTTAGTGCTTCTTTTACACTAAGATACGGCTTTAGCTCGATGTATTCTGTAGTCATCAAGCTTCCTGCAGAATCTTCTGGGAATTTTAGGAAGATATTAATCTTTTTTCTTTCTTCGGCGTTTGAATGTCTTAGTACTTTTTTTACTATATTGGCTGGCATTTCTTCAAGCATGTCAATCATATCGTCAAAGTACAATTCATTTACGACTGTTTCAATTTCTGTATCTGTAAAACCTTCTAGAAGTCTTTCTTGATCTTTTCTGTCTAACTCTGTGAAAACTTCTACTGCATCATCTTTTGTAAGAAGTCTAAAAACTATTACAGCTTCTCTAAGATCCAATGTTTCCATATAATCTTTTATATCAACAGGGTTCATTCGTCGGATTTCTTTTCCTAAAGTCAAATAATCTTTTTTGTTTAAAAGTTTATTCAATTTGTGAGTTTTCTCTAAAACATTGAATCTTTCTTCCATATTACACCTCTATTCTTTTATTTTTTTAATAACTCTACAGCTTTTTGTAATTGATTATCCTTACTGTAATTATCAATTCCTATCTCTCCTGCAGAGATATCTGATTTTACTTGTTCATCAGGTTTTACTCCTATTTGGTGAATCTTTTCTCCACTAGGTGTGAAATACTCCGATACTGTAATCTTTACTCCAGCCCCATCTGTAGATATTGGGAAGACCTTTTGTACAATTCCCTTTCCAAAGCTTGTAGTTCCTACAACTTTTGCTCTTTGTCTGTCTTTTAATGCGCCAGATAAAATCTCTGATGCTGATGCTGAATTCTCATTTATAAGAACTGTAAGCTTGATATCGTCTTTCTCGCTATCACTTTTTTCTACGACTTCTTTGCCATCTTTATCTTTTGTAGATACTATAACTCCTTCATCAAGGAATATATCTGCTATATCAAGTGCTGTATCTAATAATCCTCCTGGATTATTTCTAAGGTCAAGCACTATTCCATCTACATTCTTTGACTCAAGATCGCTAAGAGCTTTCTTGAAATCTTCTGTTGTGACTTCATCGAATTCGCTTATTCTTATATATCCTACATTCTCTCCATCTACGACTTGTGATTGTACTGTAGGCTTTATTATATTTTCTCTTTCGATTGTCTTATTGATTTCCTTTTCTTCTTTGCCATCTTCACTTAGTCTAAGTATTGTAATATCTACGCTTGTTCCTTCTTTTCCTTTCATCTGTGATACTGCTTTGTCAATATCTGTATCTGAATACTCTTTGTCTTTAACTTTTATTATGTAGTCATCTACTTTAAGTCCTGCCTTATCTGCAGGGGAATCTTTAAAGACATCTACAATTTTTATAAGTCCTGCTTCTGATGGAGATATTACAACTCCTATTCCGGCATATTCTCCAGATGTATCTTCTAATAATTTATCAAATTCTTCTTTTGTATAATATACGCTATATTGGTCATTTAGTCCTTCAAATAAGCCCTTATAACTTCCTACTTCTAGGTCTTTCTCATCATAATCAAATAGATAATTTTGATTTATAATTTCTTTAAGATAATTGATATTATCGATGTATTCTTGATCATTTCTGCTTATTTCTTGGCTAATTTGTTGTGATGAATTGCTTCCAAGTGTAAAACCTGTAAATCCTACTGCAATTATAATTACAAAAGCCAACACTACTTTAAAAACTTTCTTCATTGTTTCCTCCGTTCACGTGTATATTGTACCATAAATTCTGTTTTTCAGACACAAAAAAGAATCTTAGATTTTTCTTTGATTATACCTAAGAACTGTGTTTAAATTTTTGAGATTAAAATATAAGATTTTTAGATTAAATAGATGATTTTATTAATTATTTTTACACAAAAAAACCAGAGATATTTCTATCTCTGGCTTAAAATTTCTGATTAGTTTTCGTTTCTGTCTTCTTTGTCTTCATTCTTTTTGCTGTATTCTTTTCTTGTCATAACATCAACTACGTTTACGTTAACTTCTACAACATTAAGACCTGTCATTGCTTTTACATTTTCTTTTACAACTTGTTGAATTCTATCGAATAATCTTACTGCACTCTTTCCATATTCAAGGATTATTTGTAAGTCGACAGCTGCTTCTTTTTCTCCAACTTCTACGCTTACGCCAGCTGTTGATTGTTCATTTGAAAATCTTCCTGCTACTGAATCAAAGATGTTGCCTTTCATTTGTAAAATTCCATCTAAATCATCAATTGCGATTCTTGAGATCTTTGCTATTACCTTGTCTTCAAATGTCAATTTGCTTTCGTGTACGTTTTTGTTTTCATTTCTTTGTTCTGTCATAATTTTCCTCCTAATTAATTTTCAAACAATTTGCTAAAGAATTTTAAAAACTTGATATCTCTATCTTTCCATGCTCCAATTGCATAGCCTATGAGCATTACAATCCATATAAGTAATGTTCTCCAGAATCCTAAGCTCAAAAGACATATTGCTGTTATAAGAGCAAGTGCTAAAGATATCACTCTATGTTTGTATATACCCCAAAACTTTCTAAAATCTCTCTTTTTTAAATCTTTTCTTCTTAACTTTTCCATTTCGACATCATATTCGCCAAAAGTTTGAATTTCATTTTGTTTTGTATTTTTCTCTTCTGTCATATAATGCCCCTACTTAAGTTCTCTCTCTTCGCTCTTTTGAGATTTATCTAATACAACATCTACATTGACATCTTCTATTCCTGTTAGAGTTCTAAGTCCTTTAGATACTTCTTGTCTTAGATTTTCTCCCAATTGATTAAAGTCATAATCATCAAAAACTAAACATTTTACTTCAGCTTTTACTGATTCTCCGTTTCTTATGGTCACCACTGATTTAGTAACATTTACACCTGTAAATAGCGATGCAGAAGATTCTACGCTTCCTCTCAATGAACTTTGAGTTATCATAACGCTACCTTGTGGTGTTGTTAATAAAACCATTCTCTTCTCTTTTTTATGAACTATTACATCAATAATAAAAATAAGAGCTGTAACAAATAAAACTATTCCTGAAATTAGGATTATGATTCTCACTACATCTTTCCCAAGATAATCTATAACGCTTGCCTTTTTATCGTTACCTAAGAAAAGATATGCCATTATAGCAGCCCCTACTATTATCTGTAAGATTGCTACAATAATCCGTAGCGCTTTTTTTGCCTTAGCCATATAACCTCCTGTAACTTCTATATACCCCGTAATTTCATTTTTAAACACTTTGTTCAAATCTTTCTGAATATTTTAACCATTTTTCTTCTAATTGTTCTAATTCTTCTTTTAATCTGCTGATTTTTTTGAAAATCTCTGTTGATTTCTCATCATCTTCGTATATAGATGTGTCATAGGTAAGTTTATTTAGCTTATCTAATTCTTCTTGCTTATAATCTATTTCTTTTTCAATATCTTTTATTTCATTTTTTATTTTTCTTATGGATTTTTGGTATTCTTTGTTTTTTTTGTTTTCTTTTTTTATTTCTGTCTTTGTCTTTTTTGAAGTTACTTCTTCTTTGTCATTTAGCTCTTTTAATTTATTTAGATAGTAATCATAATTTCCAAGGTATTGGTCCATTCTATTTGAATTCATTACAAATATCTTATTTGCAACTTTATTTAGAAAATATCTATCATGGCTTATTACAAATACTGTCCCTTCATAGTTTAATATTGCATCTTCTAGGACTTCTTTGCTATCTATGTCAAGATGGTTGGTTGGCTCGTCCATTAGAATGAAGTTAGCATTTGATAACATCATTTTCAATAAAGAAAGTCTTGCTCTTTCTCCTCCTGATAGTTCATTTATCTCTCTTAGAACGTCTTTTTCATAAAACATGAATTTTGCAAGATAGCTTCTTATCTCAAAATTCGTAAGATTTGGATAATCATCCCATATCTCTTCTATTACGGTATTATCTGGATTTAGATTTTTTTGTTCTTGGTCAAAGTATCCTATATTTACAGATGAGCCTATTCTTAATGTTCCTGAATCTTTTGATAATTGGTTCATTATTATCTTAAATATTGTAGTCTTTCCTACTCCATTTTCTCCAATAAGTCCTACTCTATCTGTCCTAAATATTTCAAATGATATGTTCTCAAATATCTTATCATTGTCAAATGATTTGGATATATCTTCTGCCTTTATTACATCCATTCCACTTGTAATTCTTGGAGTAAATCTAAGGTTCATTTGTTTCTTTTCTGTTGGTGGTGCATCCATTTTTTCCATTTTATCAAGTAATTTCTGTCTTGATCTTGATTGTGAGATTCCTCTTTTTCTCTTTGAACCTCCTAGATTTTTGAGCCTTTGGATTATTTCTTCTTGTCTTTCGATTTCCTTTTTTTGAGAATTATATCTGTGTATATAATTTTCTATGTCCTTTTTCCTTTGAATCATAAAATTAGTATAATTGGTATCGTAAGTTCTTAGAGTTTTATTTTCCATTAGAAATATTCTATTTACTGTATTATCTAGAAAATATCTATCATGGCTTATAACCATAACTGAACCTTGGAAATTTTTGATGAAATTTTCTAAGAAATTTATTGCCTTTATGTCAAGATGGTTGGTTGGCTCGTCTAATAATATTAGGTCTGGCTTTTTGAGAATGAGTATTGCAAGCTCTACTCTTGCTTTTTGTCCTCCTGATAATGTGTTAACTTTCTTATCGAAATCATCTTCCTCAAATCCGAGCCCTTTCAATGCTCCATTTATCTCTGATTTATAGGAATAACCGCTATTTTTCTCGAATTTATCATTTGTTATGGTGTATTCTTTCATTATAGAATCTAAATCTTCTAATAAACTAGGATCTGCCATCTTTTTCTCAAGCTCTCTAAGCTTTTTTTCAAGGGCTAATACTCCACTAAAAACTTCCACGCAATGTTCATAGATTGTCTTTTCGCTATCTATTGATAATTGCTGTTTTAGATATCCCACACTTACATTTGTTGGCTTAAATATATCTCCACCATCTTTTGATATCTCGTTTGTCAGTATATTAAAAAGGGTAGTCTTACCAGAGCCATTTGCTCCGATAAGTCCTACCTTTTCCCCTTTTTCAATTTTAAAACTTACATTATCAAAAATATCCTGTGTTGGATAAGATTTTTTTAAGTTAGAAGCTGAAAGTACTATCATAATCAATCATTCCTGGGATATATAATCCTTTGGATTATTCATATAGTATGTAAGTGTGTAAAGTGACTCATCTAGATGTACATTTTCTAATACAACGTCGTTTTTTGTCTTGATATCTTCTGGTGCGAAATTCCATATTCCTTTTATGTTTCCTTCGCATAAAATGTCTGCTACTTGTTGAGAAACTTGTTTAGGAGTTGCAAGTATTGCGATATCTACCTTGTTATTTTGAAGATATTCTTTTAAATAATCTACATCATAGCCTTCTACTTCATCTGTAAATTCTTTGATCATTTCTACATCTTTATCGAATATTGCTGTGAAATTATATGATGAATTTCTAAATCCTTGATATTTAAAAAGAGCCTTTCCAATATTACCAAAACCTATAATAATTACATTGTATTTTTTATCTATTCCCAAGATTTTAGATAATTCATTTAATAGTTCTTTTACATTATATCCATAGCCTTGTTGTCCAAAGCAACCATAATGATTCAAGTCTTGCCTTATCTGACTTGCTGTAAGCCCAGTTATAGCTGATAGCTCTTTAGATGAAACCCTTACGATTCCTTTTTCAGCTATACTTCCTAGGTATCTAAAATATTTGGGTAATCTTTTGATTACTGATATAGATACGCTATTGTTTTTTTTCATACAATCTCCTTTCTCAAATGGACTCTATACGTTAATAATACGCTTTATTTGCTGTTCTTGCAAAATTATTTGTGAAATTATTTTCTGCCATCGTGTTTTCTTGTTATCTTTATATCGTTTTGAACGTCTTTTTCTTCTACTTCTTTTTCTACATCTAAGTTTTTGTTGTATTTAACTAATGATATAAAATTAGTTATGTGAAGAAAATACAAAACTATAAGTGCTGTAAAAAGATATCTATATGTTGCAAAATAAGCAAATATCCCATCTGATCTGCCTATCAAATCATAATCTAGGATAAGAATAGATATAATTCTTATAAACTCTTTTGATAATGTCAAAAACACAATAGAACTTATTATTGCAACAAATATGCTAAGTCCTTTGGTATTTGAACTCATAAGTACATAAAATGCAAATAATATAAGAAGAATAAGTAAAACTATAAGAATAATAGATCCTATATTATAAATAGCTAAGCTAGATTCTGTATCTGGGGTTCTTGTCGAAAAGAATACTGCCAAAAACAACAATAATATCAATATTGATATCAAAAAACTCAAAGCTGTTTCAAATCTTTTTTTCATATTTCCTCCTACAATAAAGGTGAAAGAAGTCTTGAGAATGACTCTTTTATCTTTATCTTTGTTGATCTATCTCTATAAATTTCCTTGGTTATAAGTCTTGAATCTAATATATCTTTTTCAAATTGCTCTCTAAGCTTTTTATTTACTTTTCTATCATAGATTACAGCATTTGCCTCAAAATTTATAGAAAATGATCTTATATCCATATTAGCTGATCCGATTGTAGATACAATGCCATCAACTAATGTAACTTTCGCATGCAAAAATCCATTGTCATACACATAGACCTCTGCTCCTGCATTTATAAGCTCTCCACACCAACTCGTTGTAGCCCAATATATAAATGGATGATCAGGCTTACAAGGAATCATTATCTTTACCTTTATTCCAGATAAAATAGCTATATTCAGGGCATCCATTATAGCGCCATCTATTATAAAATACGGCGTTTGTATTATAATTTCCTCTTTAGCTAAGCTTATCAATTTCAAAATCGTATTTTTTATATTGGTGTTTTCGGTATCGGGACCACTTGTTATTATCTGTAATGGTGAACAGTGGTGTATTGTTGGAACCATATCTAGATCAATATCAAAAGTCTCATTATCAAAATCTGATGCATAATACCAATCTTTTAGAAATCTAATCTTTAATCCATAGACTCCATGACCTTCTATTCTTATATGGGTATCTCTCCAGTTGCCCATCTTGCTATCTAGGCCTATATATTCATCTCCAACATTAAATCCTCCTACATAGCCTATCTTATCATCTATAATTGCAATTTTTCTGTGATTTCTATAATTTAGTCTATAATTTAAGAATTCAACTCCAAGTGCAGATGGAAAGAATACGCTAAACTTTCCTCCTGCCTTTTTAAATTTTCTTACATCTTTTCTTCTAAGAACATCTCCTCCGCCATAGCCATCTACTAATAGCCTAACAGAAAGTCCTTCTTCTGCTTTTTTGGTTAACAAATCCAAAAATCTAAATCCTAAGTCATCACGTTTAAATATATAATATTCTATGTCGATTTTTTGGGTGGCATTTTCTATATCTTTAAAAAGACTTCTAAACTTATCTTCTCCCCAAAAGAAAAAGTCAATCTTATTATCTTGGGTTATAAATGACTCGTCACTTTTTAGATTCATAGATAGCAATTGCTCATAAGGTTTAAGATCTTCATGTTTTTTGAAAAATTCTCCTGTTTCAATTGTATCTTCTTGAAAACCCACTATGGTCTTTAAAAACCTATCTTGGTTTTTCTTAATAGTAAACATCTTGCTTTTCTTGTAGTCCTGGCCTAGTAATAGATAAAATATAAATCCTACAACTGGCAAAATTGTAACTACGACTACCCATATTACCGTTGATTCAGGCTTTTTCTTTCCAGAAAATACCACAAATAAAGCAAGAATCATATTAATCCACCAGAATTTACTGGTTATTTCATAATAGATCCTAAGTGTATCTGCCATTATAATTTCCTATTTTTAATTATTTTCCATTCTTCTTAGATTTATATCTTAATTGACTGTCTAATATTTTCTTTCTAATTCTCAAGCTCTTAGGTGTAACTTCTATAAGCTCATCGCTTTCTACAAATTCCATCATCTCTTCCATGCTCATCTTTCTTGCAGGTGATAGGGTAAGTGCATCATCAGATGCAGAAGATCTGACATTTGTCTGCTTTTTCTTTTTGCATACATTTACGTCAATATCAACTCCTTTGGCATTGCTTCCTACAACTTGTCCTTCATACACTTCATCTCCTGGCTCTACGAATAATTCTCCTCTTGATTGTGCATTGTATAATCCATAAGTACTTGCAATTCCTTGTTCAAAGGATATCAATGAGCCTAGATTTCTTGTTGGAATATCTCCTTTGTAGCGTTCATATCCAAGAAATTCTGTATTTAAAGTTCCAAGTCCCTTTGTATCTGATATAAACTCTTGTCTATAACCTATAAGTCCTCTTGATGGAATCTTAAATATAAGTCTTGTATATCCATTTGATGGGATCATGTTTACAAGTTCGCCTTTTCTTCTTCCGAGCTTTTCTATTACGCTTCCAGAATATTGATCTTCTACATCAATTGTAGCTTCTTCTATTGGCTCAAGTCTCTTGCCGTTTTCGTCATTTTTGTATAATACTTCTGGCTTTGAAACTTGGAATTCATATCCTTCACGTCTGAGATTTTCTATAAGTACAGATAGATGCAACTCTCCTCTTCCGCTTACTCTAAAAGCTTCTGTTGTATCAGTTTCTTCAACCTTTAAGCTTACATCTGTTTCTTTTTCTCTAAATAATCTATTTCTTATGTGACGGCTTGTAACATATTTTCCTTCACGTCCTGCAAATGGAGAATCATTTACAGAAAAAGTCATAGCTAATGTAGGTTCTGAAATCTTTGTAAATTCTATTGGACTATCGTCTTCTTCGCTGCAGACTGTATCTCCAATATTGATTCCTTCAACTCCTGATATAGCTACGATTGATCCGTATTTTGCAGATTCTATTTCTTTTCTTTGCAATCCATCAAATTCATAGATTGTTGTAATTTTTACCTTATCTCTTTTGTCTGGGTCATTGTAGTTTACTACAATAGCAGTGTCATTTTCTTTTATAGTGCCACTTTCAACCTTGCCAATACCGATTCTTCCAAGATAATCATTGTAGTCTGTTGTAGATATCAATAATTTAAAATTATCGTCTTCATCTCCTTCAAATTGAGGAGTGTATTCTACTATGGTATCCAAAAGATCTCTCATATCCTCTTTCTTTTCTCCAAATTCCTTGCTTGCCCAGCCCTCTTTTGCTGAAGCATATACTATTGGACTATCAAGATAGGATTCATCAGCATTTAGATTTATCAAAAGATCCCATACTTCATCTTCGACTTCTTTTACTCTTTGGTCTGGTCTATCCACTTTATTGATGCAAATAATTGCAGGAAGGTTTAGCTCAATTGCCTTTCTCATAACAAATTTTGTCTGAGGCATTGGTCCTTCGTGGCTATCTACAACAAGTACAACGGCCTCTGCCATATTTAATACACGCTCAACTTCTCCACCGAAATCAGCATGTCCTGGAGTATCTATAATATTAATCTTTGTTCCATTGTAATTAATTGCAGTATTCTTAGAAAGTATTGTAATTCCTCTTTCTTTTTCTATAGAATCAGAATCCATTACTCTTTCTTGAACCTCTTGATTTTTTCTAAAAATTCCACTTGTCTTTAAAAGACCATCTACAAGTGTAGTCTTACCATGGTCAACGTGAGCAATGATTGCAACATTCCTTACATCTGTTCTCTTCATTCTATATCCTCTTCTTTCCATATTACATTCATTATATAATTCAATTACATCTTAATATTATATCACTTATCCGGAAATTTTCATTATCTAGATCAAATTAAAGCTTTGCAAATTAAGCTTTTCCCTTATGAATAGATTTATAATTAGAATAAATAAACTAAAAAATTTTTAACTGAAATACAAATTTATACAAATAAAAAAACAGGATTAAATCCTGTTAGACAAAATGCTTCGTACCAGACTTATTGCTATTTAAAATTACAGTAACCTTGTTGTCACTTACAAAAAATTCATCGGATAGATAGTTTACAAGCTTAAGCCCTCTGCCAGAATCAGACATGAAATCCTTAGGTATGAATGCAGGTATACCATCCCCTTCATCTATTATCTTAAACATTATGAAATCCTCATTGATCATTATGACAACTTCGATCTTCTTCTCCTTACAGCTCTCATTGCCATGCTCATAAGAATTTACGATAAGTTCATTTATGACAAGCCTTATCTTAAATAGATCATCTTCACAAAATTGGTCTTTGATATCATTCATAAATCCATCTATTAAGTTTTTTATTTCATTCAAGTCGCTTAGCAAAAAGCCTCGATAAAAATACAACATAACTACCCCCAATAATTATTTACCCCAAAACATACCTAAGCAAACATTATATTTGCTAGCAGAAAGTATATTATTATGGTATAATTTAATTACAAAGTTTCTTATAGAAACAAATTTTGAAAGGAGATTACAAAGATGAAAAAATATCAATGTACAGCTTGTGGATATATTTATGATCCAGCACAAGGAGATCCAGATAACGGAATCAAAGAAAATACAGCTTTTGAAGACCTTCCAGAAGATTGGGTTTGCCCAGTTTGCGGAGTAAACAAAGACATGTTTGAGGTTTACGAAGACTAATTTAAAGGAGGCCTTGAAGCCTCTCAGAACGTAGACAAACCCAGCTTTTTGCTGGGTTTGTTTCTACTATCTA
>JAUMZM010000051.1 GCA_030528125.1 Tissierellia bacterium | reverse complement strand
ATAAAAAAATGATGTCGCAGAATAGATAATTCTATTCTGCAACACCACCTTTTTGTAACATAGATTACAGAAATACTATCTATAAAGGGTTAATATAATTATAGAAGAAAAAGAGGAGGTTTTTATGAAAAAGATAAACAGTCTAGGTCAAAACGTAATAAATGATAATATAACAATCAGAAGAAAAAACCTAGCAAAAGGCGAAGAAATTCCAGTCCACAGTCACGAAGGTTACAATGTTTTCCTTTGTCTTGTAGATGGAGAACTCAATGCAAAAGTTGATGGTAAAGAATTTTTGATAGAAAAAGGCGATATCGTAAACTTTAGCGAAGAAGAAAAGTTTGGGGCAGTTGCAAATAAAGATACAAGTTTCTTTGTATTTATTATTTCATAGTATTTTTAGTTTCGTAAAAGTAAATCTCATACCTAAAAATCGTGTCATAATTGACACGATTTTTTCGTTTTAATAATTAAGATTATAGTTTTAAATCTTTAAAATATCCATTTTTATCTATTATAACTTTAAATCCATCTGATAAGACCTTGTAAGTTCCAGAATCTAATGGAATAGAAATCCAAGTTGTATCCACAATGCCAAATTCAACTTCTAAGCTATTTTCATACCATACACGAATGGAAGTGCAAGCTCTGTAGTATTCTATTTGTTTTGTTAAAACTTTGCCAAATTCATCTATGAATTCTTGGTTTTTGATTAAGTTTGGCTTATCTTTTGTTATAATAACAACATCTATATCAGAATCCTTTCTATTTTCTCCTCTAGCATAAGATCCTACAATTATGATGCTTTTGATATGAGAAGTTTTATCTCCAAATTTTTTAAGTTTATCTAAAAAATTATAAAACATATTAAATCCTTAAATTTTTATTTTTCATTAATTGAAATATTAAATATCATATATTATAAAATACTTTCATTAGAACTTATACAAATACTACGATAATATGATAAGATTAGCTTATACAATTATAGTTACACAAAATAAGAAAGTTTTATCACAAGGAGAAATATATGAAAAAAGATTTTTGTATCATCAAAGTTAATGATGAAAATATCAAATCAACTTATACCAAAAATATACTTAAAAAATTACCTGAATGGTTTGCAGATAAGAAAGCCATAGATAATTATTCAAAAGAGGTTAAAAAACTTCCCTATTGGGCTGCATTTAATAATAACAATGAATGCATTGGTTTTCTTTCTATAAAAATCCACTATAAATACACAGCTGAAATATTTGTCTGTGGTGTACTTTCTAATTACCAACACAAAGGCATTGGAAAATCTCTATACAATATTGCACAATTGTATATGATTAAACATGACTTAAAATATGTCATAGTAAAAACACTTAGTGATATTGTTGAGTTTAAGCCTTACGAACAAACAAGAAAATTTTATAAAAGTGTCGGTTTCAACCCCCTAATCACTTTGACAGAAATGTGGGATGAAGAAAATCCTTGTCTTATTATGATTAAAACTATAATCTAAAATACAACTTAAAGTATAAAGATAAATTTTAAATTATTCTATTATTAGCTATTATTAGAAGCTATTATTTCTTTGATTTTTTCGTATAGATCAATGTTTCCATCATATAATATAGAATTAAATCCAAGTTTCTCTGAAGCTTTTATATTTTTCTTATTATCATCTATAAATATGCTTTCTGTTGGATCTATATCAAATTCTTCTAATAGCTTTTCATATATTCTATTATCTGGTTTTATCAAATGAAGCTTATAGCTTGCGATTACTCCATCAAATCTATCAAAGAAATTTCTGTCACTAAGATAATTGAAATGATTCTCTCCCATATTGGTTAGTGCATATATCTTATAATCATTCTTTAATTTATCTATTATATCTGTATTCTTATATATTACTTCTTTATGCCAATTTAAAAGTATATCTTCTATCTCATCTTTCTTATCTGGATATTTTCTTGTAAATTTCTCTATTAGATCTTCTTCTTTGGCTAAACCTAAGTCTACTTTCTCCCAGTCTTTAGAATGAAATAATTCATCTATCAAATAAATATCGTCTTTGTAATGATTTCTTACATAGATTGGTCCTGCAAATTCTATAAGGACTCCTCCCATGTCAAATATTATGTTTTTTATCATAATAACTCCAATAGTTCCATAGGTGAATTAATAAATTTTTGGGCTTGGGCGTTTTTTAGTTCTAATAGCGAACCATATCCATAAGTTGCTGCAACTGGTAACATTTGTGTATCTATTGCAGCTTTCATATCGCTTGCTCTATCTCCTACCATCATTGGCTTTATAAAATCATATTTTTCTTTTGCTTTTTTTAATATATCGACTTTATATGCGATTTTGCCATCATGTGTTGCACAGAAGAAATCTGTAAAGTACTTATCTATTCCAAAATGTTCCAATATCTCTACCGCATAGACTTCACTTTTGCTTGTAGCAAGAAATACTCTATTGTCTTTGGATAGTTTAGCTAGTGCATCTTCTATTCCATCATATAGCTCACATTCAAATTTTCCCTTATCCATGTAGTATTTTCTAAAGTCATCTACTGCTGATTGAATTTCAGCTTCTTCTAGATAAAGGCCAAACTGATCCCAAAGTGGTGGTCCTATAAATTCTATTAGCTCATCTCTATCATATTCTATATTCTTATTATCAAGTGCATACATTACAGCATTTACTACGCCTTGTTCACTTTTTATTATTGTTCCATCTAAATCTAATAATATATCCATGGTATTCCTTTCTATATTCTATACTAATAGGATATAACAATTATTAATTCTCATCAATAGATATCAAAAAAACCTAACAAAAAGCTTTCTTAAGTAAGCTTTTTGTTAGGTTTTATATTAGATATTTTATTCAGTTATATCTTCTAATTTGTCTTCTAAATCTTCTTTATGCTCTGGGTTTCCATTTCTTCCAGGAACTTTTTTCATTATTCCTGTAACCATAAGAGCTATAGCTCCATCACCTGTTATATTGCAGGCTGTTCCAAAGCTATCTTGTAATGCAAAGATCGAAAGCATTAGAGCTGTTCCACTCTCATCAAATCCTATTACAGAGATTATAAGTCCAAGGCTTGCAACTACCGTTCCTCCAGGAACTCCAGGTGCTGCGATTGCAAATATTCCAAGTAACATTGCAAATAATATCATTGTCTGAATACTTGGAAGATGTCCATACAAAATCTGACTTACAGTCATTACGAAAAATGTTTCTGTAAGAACAGAACCACATAGATGCGTATTTGAGCAAAGAGGAATTGCAAAATCTCGAATCTTAGGATCCAATGTCTTAACCTTTGCAGCACATCTTAAAGATACAGGCAAAGTTGCTGCAGAACTCATCGTTCCAAGAGCAGTAAGATATGCTGGAAGATAGTGTTTTACAACCTCCACTGGATTGGTCTTTGAGATTGCTCCTCCAATAGAATAAAGAAGTAATAGCCATATATAATGACCTATTATTACTATTAGAAGTATCTTTATAAATACAGGTAATTCACTTAATATAACACCTTCATAAGATAAAGCTGTAAAACTTGTGAATATATATATTGGTAAGATTGCTATAACCACCTTTTCAACAATAAAAAGAACTATATTATTGAATTCTTTAAGAAATTTCTCCCAAGTTTCGCTTTTTGTAGCAACTGTTGCAATACCAACAAGCATCGCTGTTACTAGAGCTGTCATTGTTGGCATTATAGGATCAATTGAGATCTTTAGTGGGTTTTCCGGAAGTGCATTTCCCTCACCAATATGAGATGCTATATTTAGATGAGGAATTATTGCATTTCCAGCTGCAACTGAAAATAAAGCTGCCCCCAATGATGATAAATAGCATATCATAAGTGTTATAGATAGAACTTTTCCTATATTTTCTTTAAGAGAAACTATAGCAGGTGTTATAAATCCCAATATTATAAGAGGAACCATATAAGATATAAAGCTTGAAAGTATATCCCTTATTGGAATAACAACACCTATGATTGTCTTATTTATTACCCCTCCAAACAATATACCAGCTATAATCGCTACTAGTAGCTTAAAAACTAAGCTATGAGTAAACTTCTTCATAAGTTTTCCTTTCGTATTTTTATAGATATTAAATTTTGTTATTTATCCCTTTTCTCAAATTCCTCCCAATCTTTTTGGAACAAATATATTCCCTTATCTGTAAGAGGATGTGAGAATAATTTAGCGAAAATTGAAGGAGGAATTGTAGCAATATCAGCACCTGCAAGTGCAGCATTTTCAAGATGCTTATTTGTTCTTATACTTGCAGCTATGATTTCTGAATCATAATCATAATTAAATAACACTTCATGCAAATCACTTACAAGTCTAATTCCATCTTCTCCCATATCATCAATTCTTCCTATAAAAGGAGATATGTAATTTGCTCCAGCTTTTGCAGCGAGAAGTCCCTGTGCTACAGAAAATATCAAAGTACAATTTGTCTTAATTCTTTCTTTAGATAAGGTATTAATAGCCCTTAGACCATCTTCTGTCATAGGTATTTTTACAACAATATTATCTGCCCATTTAGAAAGCTCTCTTGCTTCTTTAACCATTTCTTCATATTCATAATGAGTAACTTCAGCTGATATAGGGCCGTCTACAATTGATGCTATTTCTTTAACAACCTCTTTGAAATCTCTTTTTTCTTTATTTATCAAAGAAGGGTTTGTAGTAACTCCATCTACTAGTCCTAAATCATTAAATCTTTTAATTTGTTCTACATTTGCTGTGTCTAGAAAAAATTTCATAATAACCTCCTACTTAGTTATGGCTTTATTATAACACAATTTAAGAAAACGTATCTATAATATTTAAAAATAAAATATTTCTTTGAAAATCTATTGATTTAAAGGATTTATAAGGAACAATTTAGAAAATTTTATAACATAAAAGAAAAAGCTTTATCACAAATAAACATTTTAAACTTTCCTTTTAATTTAACAATAAAAAATCGGCATAATGCCGATTTTTGTCAAACATATTTATATATCTTCTGTTAAGTATGGCTTTCCATCTGCTGTTGGTGCAATAGATCTTCCACCGAAGAAGATTAGTATTAGAAGTGTTGCTATATAAGGAATCATTGTTATAAATTCTGATGGAATTTGAATTGGTGTTCCTCCTAAGTAAACTGCTATACTTTGAGCAAGTCCAAAAAACATCGAACCTAGCAAAACTCCATGAGGAGTCCATTTACCAAATATTACAGTTACAAGTGCTATAAATCCTTGTCCTGCTACAAGAGTTGGAGAAAAGGCTGATACAACTGCTATTGATAGTGATGCTCCTCCCATTCCTGCCATGAATCCAGAAAACATTACTGCAAGATATCTTATCCTAACTACATTGATATTTAATGTCTCACATGCCTTAGGATGCTCTCCTGCTGCGATCAATCTAAGTCCCCATTTTGTCTTATATAAGAAAATGTAGATCAATACTACTAATATAAGACTGATATAAACTGTTGCATATTGTCCAAAGACATTTTGCAAAAATGGATGATTTGAAAGTGCACTTTTAAAAAGCAATGGAATCTTACTTTCTGATGGTACAGAACTTGTCTGAGTTGCTCCATCGAAAAATATTCTTGCAAGAAATAGTGCAAGTCCAGGTCCAAGATAGTTAATCGCAATACCTGATATTGTCTGATCTCCCGCATAAGTTATAGAAACTATGGCATGGATTAGTGCAAGAACCATTCCAGAAAGTCCACCACACAAAAGTCCAAGCCAAGGATTTCCAGAATAATATGCAACTGTTGTAGCTATCAAAGCTCCTATTGCCATCATTCCTTCAAGTCCAATATTTACAACTCCACTTTTTTCAGAAATCATTCCTCCAAGTCCTGCAAAAAGTATCGGGGTTGCATTGATAAATGTATTACCAATAATAAGTCCAAGCATTGTCAAATTAATCATTCTTAGCACCTCTCTTCCTATTCCTCTTTGCCTTAATAATCTTAAATACAAGTGGTATTGATGTAAAGATTATTATTGTTCCCATAATTACATTGATAAGTTCTGATGGGACTTGTAGAACTCTTTGGATATTTGTTCCTCCATAGTGAAGTCCACCAAAGAAGAATCCTGATAAGATTGTTCCCAAAGGATTGTTATTTGCAAGAAGTGCTACTGCAAGACCATCGAATCCAAAATTTTCCATTGAAGCTAGTATGGAAATACTATAACCATATCCCATAACCTGTGTTGCTCCACCTAGTGCACACACAGCTCCTGATATAGCCATTGATTGTGTAAGCTTTCTATTTGTATTGATTCCTCCATACTCTGCAGCTTCTTTGTTAAAGCCTACTGCTTTTAGCTGATAACCAAGAGTTGTCTTTTTGAGTATAAATCTTAATAATATAGCTATAATTATCGCAAGAATTATTCCAAAATGTATTGGCGCTTTAAAGAAATTTCTCAAAAATTCTGGTGCATTTTCACTCATATTTCTAAATAAAGTGATTCTAGCTGATTCTTGGATTTCATAAGTACCCATTGAGTTAGGCTCTTTGAATCTTGGAAGATTTACAATAAAGTTATTAAAATAAAATATTATCCAGTTTAACATTATTGTAGATATTACTTCATGTATTCCAAACTTTGCCTTTATAAGACCTGCAAGGCCTCCTATTACTGCTCCTGCAAGTGCTGCAAGAAGTAAAGTTACTATTATGTGTAAAATTGGTGGCAAGTCTAGTGAATATCCAATTATAAATCCAACAATAGATCCTATCATGTATTGACCTTCTGCACCTATGTTGAATAATCCTGTCTTAAATGCAAAGGCTACTCCAAGACCTGTAAATATAATAGGTGTTGCATTTACAATAGTCCATCCGATGTTTTTGGGTCTTTTGAAGATTCCTTGGAATAATAATTTGTATGCTTCTAATGGATTATATCCTGCAAGTGCAAGTACAATTGCTCCTACCAAGAATCCCACTAGAACTGAAACTAGCATAAATACAAATTTGCTATCGCCGCTTAGTTTCCTTTTTTCCATAATATTCGTTTTTTCTTTATTTTCCATCGCTTCCACCTGCCATCAATCTACCTATCTCATACTCATCAGTATTCTTAGGATTCTTCTCTCCTACTATCTTTCCGTCATAGATTATAGCTATTCTATCTGATAAGTCCATTACCTCATCTAATTCAAATGACACAAGAAGTACTGCCTTGTCATTGTTTCTTTGTTCAACTAAGTATCTATGAATAAATTCTATAGCTCCTACATCAAGTCCTCTTGTAGGCTGTGCTGCTATTAGAACATCTGGGTCATTATAGATTTCTCTTGCTATGATTACTTTCTGTTGATTTCCACCTGATAAATTCCTAGTATTCTCGTGAATATTAGTTGGTCTTATGTCAAAGTCTTCTACAAGTTTTTTGGCGTTTTGGTTTATTTCTTTAAATTTCAATATTCCTTTTTCGCTAAAAGGCTTGTTATTTACATTTTCAAGTATGAGATTATCTGCTATTGAATAGTCTAGTATAAGTCCACGTTTTTGTCTGTCTTCAGGAATATTATTCATTCCACCATCAATAATCTCCCTTGGGGACTTATTGGTTATGTCTTTGCCATTTAGAGTAACCTTGCCTGATTTTATCTTTGTAAGTCCAGTTATTGCATCTATAAGCTCTGATTGTCCATTGCCATCGACTCCTGCTATTCCTAGGATTTCTCCTCTTTTTAGTGTAAGGTTTAATCCATCTACTGCATTTAGTCCTCTTTGATCTTCTACTACAAGATCTTCTATCTTAAGTAAGACTTCTCCTGGCTTTCTGTCTTTCTTATCTACTTTAAAACTTACATCACGTCCTACCATTTTCTCTGCAAGAATATTTTCATCTACTTTCTTTACATCTAGCTTATCGATAAATACTCCTCTTCTTATTACTGTACAAGTATCTGCCATTGCTTTTATTTCTGATAGTTTGTGAGTTATTATTATTATTGACTTATCAAGCTTTGTAAGATTTTCTACTATTTCTATAAATTCGTCAATCTCACTTGGTGTTAGGACTGCTGTTGGCTCATCAAATATCAATATATCAGCTCCTCTATAAAGAGCTTTAAGTATTTCAACTCTCTGTTGCATACCTACTGATATATCTTGGATTTTGCTCTCAGGATCAATCCTTAATCCATACTTTTCTGATAATTCTTTTACCTTTTTATTTGCTACATTATAATCTAGAAATGATCCTTTCGTAATTTCTTGGCCTAGAATTATATTTTGTGTTACTGTAAATGGTTCAACTAGCATAAAATGTTGATGTACCATTCCTATATTATTTTCGATGGCTTGTTTGGGTGTCATCTGGATGTATTTCTTGCCATTTATTATAATCTCGCCTTCAGTCGGCGGGAACATTCCATATAATACATTCATTAATGTTGTTTTGCCAGCACCATTTTCTCCTAAAAGAGCATGAACTTCTCCTTTATGTAAATCAAAGTTAACGCTTGTAAGAACTTGATTGTCTCCAAACCTTTTCGTAATGTTTTTTAGTTGAATAATGGGGGCTTTGTCTAAGTTTTTATCCATATCTTTTTTCCCATATCAAAAAAAGGCAAGAGAATATGACTCTTACCTTTTTTCACATTCTTAAATTAATCTTCGTATCCCATAGATTTAAATTCTTCTTCATTTTGTGGAACTTCTAATGCTCCATCAATGATGTCTTTTTTGATCTTTTCTGTCTTATCTTTAACTTCTTGAGATACTAGGTCGTTGTCTGCATATTTAATGCTTAATGCATCACCGTCTTTAAGACCAAATGGTATTGTTCTTCCGCTTTCAAAACCATCTCCTTTTTCTGATAATTCTTTACATACTTGTTCCATTGCAGAACCTACACCTTTTATTGTTGATAAAAGCATATTATCTGGAGCTTCTTCTTGTTGGTCACGGTCAACACCTATTACATACTTGTTATTTTCTTTGGCTGATTCTATTACTCCTTCGCCAGTTCCACCAGCTGCATGGAAGATTATATCTGCACCTTTTTGATACATTTGATTTGCAATGCTCTTTCCTTTTCCTGCATCAGCAAAGCTTTCTGCATATTGTGTCAATACTTCGATATCTTCTCCTCTTTCACGTGCAGCATATTTGACTCCTGCTTTAAATCCATATTCGAATCTATCGATTACTTCTGATTTGATTCCGCCTACAAATCCAATTGTATTGCTCTTTGTTGTCATTCCTGCAACATATCCTGCTAAGAATGAGTTTTCATTATCTGCAAATGTAATTCCTGTAAGGTTTTTGATATTATCAAGATTTGCATTATCTACTATTGCATATAATTGATCTGGATTTTCTTCTGCTGCTGCTTTTGTATCATTGTATAAAGCATAGCCAATTGTAAATATCATGTCACTTTCATCATCGAGTGCTGTCTCGAGGTTTTGTGCATAATCTGCTTCTTTGTGACTTTCGAGATATCTATAATCTACTAATCCGTCTTCCTTAGCCTTGTCTAATCCTTCTTTTGCTGATTGGTTAAATGACTTATCATTTACTCCACCTTGGTCAGTTATCATTGTAACTGATATCTTCTCTGATTCAGATGATGTAGCTGCGCCTGAATTGGAATTTGAATTTGAGTTTGCTTTATCGCTTCCTCCGCAAGCTACAAGTACTGTTGATAACAATGCAATTGACATTGTTGTTAGTGTTTTTTTAATGTTTTTCATTCTTTCCCCCTAAGAATATAATATTAGGTATAGTATGCATACCCTTTTCCTAAGTTTACATTATTTTAACTTTTTTGTCTAGTATTATTATTGTTCATTAAGACGATTTCAATATTTTTGATTCGGCTTTTTATATATATTTATGCAAAAACTTTTGTTTTTATTATAAAAGCTCCAAATAATTTATCACAGGTTCTTCGTAAGGATGTGCCTTTCTTATTATTCTATCGGTCTTGTTTTTGTCTTCTCTTTTTATTCTAAATTCTACTTTCATTTCATTAACTTCACTTATTACATTTTCTTCACCTATATATGGATTAGAATTTTCAAGTGGCCTAAAATGTCCCAATACCTCTGTTAGACTATAACATGAGTCATAGTTTCCGTATTTTAATATATCTTCTTTATTTAAACTTTCTATTAAATCATCTACATTTTCTTTTGGTATAAATGTTTCTACTTTTATGAATTTCACAATATCCTCTCTTTCAAAATAAATAAATCCTTTATACAAACTAAACTGATCATAGAATGTATCGAAATCTATTGTATATTTTTTCGACCGGCTAGATGCTATTAGTTTGTATTTGCCAATCCTTTTCTCGATTGCTGTTATCGTTACGGCGTGATGTTTTAGCATAGGAATATCTTTCGATTGCCAATTAAGTAAAATCACTGGAAGGTCTTTTTCTATGGCTTTTTCTATAAATTCTATAATTTCATCTTTTGATTTTCTGTTAAAGATAAAATCATTTAAGATATTTGCCTTTAGAAAAATCCCTTCTTCTCTTAAATCATCTACTTTCCATTTGAGTACATTTGTTGTTGGAACTCCGTTTACCTTTGGCTTTATGATGTCAAAAAATTTCTTTTGATATTTATTAAATTCTTCTTTTGTAAAAACTTCACCCCATCTGTAAAGATACAAGTACACATTGGTAAATGCTGTTACAACACAGCTTCTATCTGCATAGAACTTACTTACTCCAAGATCCATAAGTCTTTTTTGATAGCCGCCATATCCAATTTTCTTGCCATTAATTACCGGGATGAATTCTCCTATTTTGAAGTTTTTAATACTTTTGTTCAATTTCTACTTCTTTCTTTTTAAGTCTATATTTTGTAAATTCTCCAAGCAATGTATAGATTACCGAAGACAATGGAACAAATAATATCATTCCAAATACTCCAAATATAGATCCTCCTATTGTTATCGCAACAATAGTCCACATAGATGGTATTCCAAGCTCTCCTCCTACAATTAGAGGATATGTTACATTGCTTTCCAATTGTTGTAATATGATTACGTATATAACAAATATAAGGGCGTGAGTTGGATTATCTATAAATAAGAATATCGCTCCTATAGCTCCTCCTAAGAATGGACCTATTATTGGTATTAGATCTGTAAAACCTATTATTACAGAAATCATCAAGGCGTTTTTCATTCCCATTATAGTCATTCCTATAAAGCATATAACTCCAAGTATGCCAGCATTGGTTATCTGTCCTTTTATATATCCAGAAAAAGCCTTATTGATTACACTTGCAATATGATTTAGATAATCTGCGATATTTTCTTTAAACAAAGAATAAAGCATTCTTTCTGATTGAACTTTAAGCTTTTTCTTGCTTAAAAGCACATATATAGAAAACACAAGACCTATAAGTACATTTGCAAATGATGTAACTATAGAGCTTATAACATTGCCTATATCAGAAAATGCACTACCATTTACAAAATATTTCCTTGCAGTTTCAAATGCCTTATCCCAATCATAAGATTCTATGCCTTGTTGAGCTTTCTCTCTTATAGAATCTAGTATAGGATATTTTTCCATTTTCTTAATTGCCATATTTATAAAATCAGGCAAGCTGTCCTTAAGTCCTTTTGCAGTATTTGCAAGTTGTGGAATTATAAGATATAGCAAAAGTCCAATTACAAAGAAAATCAAAAGATAGCTTACTATAAGTGATAGAGCAATTCTTAGCTTCTTTTTTTTGTCGTTTTTTATTAATTTCTTAAAGACTTTCTCTTCAAAAAATTTAAGAGGAAGATTTACCATAAATGCAATTATAAATCCTATAATAAAAGGTGCAATTATGGACATAAAACTTCCCAGCGCATTACCAATGCTTTCTATTCTATAAAGGACAAAAAAGAAAAGTATAGAAATCAAGAATACTTTTAATTTCTGCCTGTTGTTATTATCAAGTTTCATTTTGCCTCCAAGTCTATTTTTTTGTTGTCTAATTTTTTATTTGAGTATTCCTTAAGCAGAGTATATATTATATTAAAAGATGGCACGAAAAGCAATACTCCAAATATTCCAAATAAAGAACCTCCAACACTTACTGCAAGAAGAGTCCATATAGCAGGAAGCCCCATAGATCTTCCTGCGATCTTTGGAAATATCAAGTTACCATCTATTTGCTGTAGTACAAGTATTATAGCCAAAAATACCAAGCTTTGAACAGGTGATATAATTACAATCATTATAAATCCAAATATTGCACCTATAAAAGGTCCAACTATTGGAACAAAATTTGTAAATCCAACTACAATTGATATTACAATGCTATAAGGAATTGAAAATATAGTTAGCATTATAAAGCAAAGTATTCCCATAATAATAGCATCTATTACTCTTCCACCCACAAACTTTCTAAAAGAATAATTAGAAACTCTAAGAAAATGCATAAACTTATCAGCTCTTTCCTCTTTCAAAAAAGTATAAATTAGCTTTTTACCATGTCTTATAAGTCTTTCCTTGCCAGAAAGAGCATATATCGAAAATATCATTGCCAAAATCACATTGAAAGTCGTAGAGAAAATTGTAGTTACTGCCGCATACACATTGTTAAAAGAACTAAGATTTCCAGTTTTTAGAAATCTATTTATAAATGTAAGAATATCTTCTATCTTAAAAGATGCAACATCTTCTTGTAATTTCATTCCTATATCATAAGTTACAGAGCTTTTCTTAAGCTCATTTGAAAGATAGTCAATAAATACAGGAAACCTATATCTCATAGTCTGAAATGATTCGATAAGTCTTGGCACAAGATATATCATAAGGACTACAAATGCACCCATCACAATTATATATGAGATTATTACAGCCAAGGCTCTCTTTAACTTAGGATTGTCTATCTTTCGCAATAACTTGCCCTCTATATGAGTCATTGGAAGATTTACAATAAAGCTTATAATAATTCCTAGCAAAAACGGCATAAGAACCCCTATAAAATTCCAGAAAGCACTGATAACATCTGAAAATCTCATAAAGAAAAAATAAATTACTAATCCAAATATGATAATTCTTCTAAGAACTCTTTCTAATTCTCTAGTATTGCCGTTCATATCTAACTCCTTAGCTTATTATATCATAAATCATTTATAAATTTATACAAAAAAAGATGCCATAAAGGCATCTCAGACTGTAGACAAAGCAGGTAGAAAATACAAAACCTACCTGCTTTTTAAT
>JAUMZM010000090.1 GCA_030528125.1 Tissierellia bacterium | reverse complement strand
GGAGAAGATTTTAGAAGAAAAATTCATCAAGAAAAGTTAAGAAAATACAAAGAGTTACTTTTATATGGAGGTGGGATAGATGATTAATGAAGAAGTATCTAGGTCGAGTCTTAATCTTGAAGTAAGACTTGCAAAAGCAACAAGTAAAGCAATTCTTGATGCCTTAAAGAAAGTACACAAGCAAATAGAGGAACAAGGAGGTTTAAAAAATGTAATAAAAAATAACGGAGAAGAAGTAAAGCTAAAGGATATGGTTAAAAAGGGACAGTTAGAAGAAATTAATCTAAAAGATCCTGAATTAAAAGAACTAAAGAAAATTTTAAATAAACACGGAGTGAAGTTTTCTGTTATGAAAGATAAGGAAACTGGTAACCACTCTGTGTTTTTTCAATCTAAGGATATAAAAGTAATGGAACATGCCTTTAAAAAAGCAGTTAAGGAATCTGAAAGAAAGGCTGATAGAAAAGATTCAATAACGAAGACAATAAATAAGTTTAAAGATATGGCTAAGGACACCATCAGTAAAGATAAAGTTAAAAATAAACATAAGGAGCAAAGCTTATGATAAGTAATTTAAAAACATTTGAAAATAAGAATTTTGGAAAACTCACTGTTATAGAAAAAGACGGTGAGTTTTTCTTTATAGCAAATGAAGTAGCAACTATGTTAGGTTATGTTAATCCAAGAAAAGCTATTTATGACCATGTAGATGAGGAAGATAAGGGTGTAACGAAATGGAACACCCCTGGAGGAATACAGAATATTTCAATAATTAACGAATCAGGACTGTATTCACTTATCCTTTCATCAAAACTACCACAAGCAAAAATATTCAAAGCTTGGGTAACGAGAGAAGTCTTACCAAGTATTAGAAAAAATGGAGGATATATAGTAGGTCAAGAAAAGAAAACTAATGAAGAGCTACTTGCAGATGCAATTCTTGTAGCCAATAGAATTATTGCCGAAAGAGAAGAAGAGATTGAAGCATTAAGACCAAAGGCAGACTATTATGACAAATTAGTAGATTATAACCTACTTACAAACTTTAGAAATACTGCCAAAGAGTTAGGAATACCACAAAATCAGTTTATAATTTTTTTAATGGATAAGGGATTAATTTATAGAGATAAGAAAAAGAAACTCTTACCTTATGCAGATAAGAACAAAGGATATTTTGAAGTAAAAGAATGGGTTGAGCCACTAGGTACACTTGTAGGCATACAAACATTTATAACACCAAAGGGAAGACACTACCTACTAATTTTATTAGATAGTGAAGGTTTCTACGATGAATAAGGTATTAGAAGCCATTCTTTCTGATATTAAAAACTTAATTAAAATAGACAACCCAAAGAAATTTATATTAGCAAACATTCCTTATTTATCCTTTTTCTACATTGGAAATATCTTTTCTAAGCACATCAATTCTTATGTTGGAGGAGATATTATTGATAGAATAATGGTGGGGATTTCTGATATAAGAACTTTATCTTATATACCAATCCTTAATCCAGGGGACTTATTAGTAGGTATTTCAGTTGCTGCCATTGTTAAGCTAATAGTATATAGCAAAGGTAAAAACAAAAAGAAATATAGGCAAGGCAAGGAATATGGACCTGCAAGATGGGGAGAAAGTAAGGATATTGCTCCATACATTGATCCGAAGTTTGAAAACAATGTACTAATAACTAATACCGAAAGACTAACAATGAACTCAAGACCTAAAAATCCTAAATATGCCAGAAATAAAAATGTATTAGTAATAGGAGGTTCTGGATCAGGTAAGACGAGATTTTATGTAAAGCCAAATCTAATGCAAATGCACTCTTCTTATGTAGTAACAGA
>JAUMZM010000003.1 GCA_030528125.1 Tissierellia bacterium | reverse complement strand
TTTGTAATTTTTAACTTTTTTTAAGTTTTACTTGACTTATTACCACTGGACTTTACACTTACAGACAATCCATCTCCTATAGGGATAATCGTAGTAGAATAATTTTTGAGATTTGTAATATATGCTAGAAATTCTCTGAGTCTTTTTACTATTGTTATCATTCTTCTATCTATAATATCATCATCTGCAACATATCCTTTAAAAAGAACATTATCACAAACTATAATAGCCCCTTTAGAAATAAGTTTATCTGCTAGATTAAAATATTCTTTATAATGAGATTTATCACAATCTATAAAGACAAAATCAAAGCCTTGATCTAAATTTTTCAAGGCTTTTTTTGCATCTTCATTTATTAAATTATAATTTTCAATCTCATCATATTTAGATATATTTTCTATTGCTTTCATGTAATTATCTTTACTTAATTCAATACTTGTTATCTTAGCATTGCTGTATTTTCTTAAAAGCATCGTAGAAAATCCAACTGCTGTGCCAAGTTCTAGAATATTTTTTGGCTTAGCTATTTTAAGAAGTGTTATAAGAATACTCTCACTTTCTTTTTTTATTATAGGAATTGATTCCTTTTCTGCTTTTATCCTAAGCTCTTCTAGAAAATAATTATCATAAAGATCAACTAAATATCTATATACTTGATTAGAAATTATATTATTCATGATCCATCTCTGAAATTATAGGAAGGATCATAGGATCCCTTTGTGTTTCATTATATACATAAGATTTCAAGCTTTCTCTTATCTGATATTTTATCTGGCTCCAAGCATGAATGTTGTTCTTCTCACATTTTTTGAGAGTTCTAAGAACAACTTTCTTGGCTCCTTCTATTATATCTTGTCTTTCTTTAACATATATAAATCCTCTTGATACAATATCAGGTCCTGCCACAAGTTTTTGAGATTTTGTCTCAAATGTTATAGATACTACAATCAATCCATCTTCAGAAAGATGCTTTCTATCTTTTAATACTATATTACCTACATCTCCAATTCCTGAGCCATCTACAAGTACATTACCTGCGGTAACTTTACCTGCAATTCTTGCGCTTTTCTTTGTAAGTTCTATTACAGAACCATTTTCTGCAATTATTATATTTTCTGATGGCATTCCCATATCTCTTGCAATTTCTGCATGTTTATACAATTGACGTGGCTCACCATGTCCTGGTATAAAAAATTTAGGTGTAGTTAATTGATGCATAAGTTTTATCTCTTCTTGGCAAGCATGTCCTGATACGTGAACATCTGCAAGTGAAGAATATATTACATTAACACCCTTTTCTGTTAGATTATTTATTACATCTGATATGGACATCTCATTTCCAGGTATTGCAGAAGCTGACAATATTACCATATCACTTGAGGTAAGATGTACTTTCTTATGCTCTCCATTTGCCATTCTTGTAAGTGCACTTAATGGCTCTCCTTGAGTTCCTGTTGATAAAATTACTATCTCATCTTCGGCATATTTATCTATGCTATTTAGATCTATTAATGTGTTCTTACCAATTTTTAGATATCCAAGCTCTTTTGCAATCTTTACATTATTTACCATGCTTCTTCCAGAAAGTGCTACTTTTCTTTTGTATCTTTCTGCTGCATATATTACTTGTTGAACTCTATGAAGATTTGATGCGAATGTTGCAACTATTATTCTTGATTTAGCTTCGCTAAATAAATGTTCAAATGTCTTACCTACATTGCTCTCGCTCATAGTAAATCCTGGTCTTTCTACATTTGTACTATCTGAGAAAAGACACAAAATTCCTTTCTTGCCAAGTTCTGCAAGTCTTTGTATATCTGTTACTTCATGGTCTATTGGTGTAAAGTCCATCTTAAAATCTCCTGTAAAAAGTACAGTACCTATTGGAGATTTCACAGCTATAGCACAGCTATCTGGTATTGAATGGCTTACTCTTATAAATTCACAGCTTAACTCGCCCAATTTCACAGAATTATTTACATTTACCATTTTTATTCTATTAGAATTAAGACCATGTTCTTTAAATTTGTTTTCTAAAAGCCCTTTTGTTAACTTTGAACAATAAATATTTGTATAAATTTCTTTTAGAACATAAGGAACTGCTCCTATATGATCCTCATGACCATGTGTTAGGAATATTCCTCTAATCTTCTCCTGATTTTCCTTTAAATAAGTTATGTCAGGAATTACTATATCAACTCCCAACATATCTTGATCTGGAAAAGTAAGTCCGCAGTCGATTATTATTATATCATCCTTGTACTCGACTACAGTCATATTCTTTCCAACTTCCCCCAGTCCTCCCAAGGGAATAATCTTAAGCTTATTTGCTCTTACCATTTTCACTCCTTTTTGTTTTTACAATCAGAGCAAAGACCATAAGCTTTAAAGGTATAATCATCCATTGTAAAATCATAGTTTTCTTTTATATATTTGGTTAGCTTATCTACAGAAAACATCTGACCTTCATAAATTTTTCCACACTTTTTGCAGATAAAATGATCGTGATGGTCGTTTTCTCCTATAAGCTCATATCTATTTATAGAATCTCTAAATTCTTGTTTTTGAACAATTCCTAATTTTTCAAATATATTTAAGGTTCTATAAACAGTTGCTATACCAATGGATGGATTTTCCTCATGTACAATAGAAAAAAGTTCCTCAGGAGTTAAGTGCTTGTGGACAGATTTATTCAAAGCTTCAAATATAATTTGTCTTTGCTTAGTAAATTTATGTCCATTCTTCTCGAAAATTTCTCTTAAATCTCTTAGCTCCATTTTAACCTTCTTTCATCTGCTCATAAGTTTCGATTATAGAATCTAATTCCTCCTGATCTTCTATTGCAGATAAATTTACACTATCTCCATTTCTTATAATCTCTAAAATTAATATTCTATCATCTCCCGTTTGCTTTAAAGCAGCATAGTCCTTATCGTCTACTCCAAAAGTATCAATTATTTCAAATTGTTGTATTTTTCCATTTTCATTAATTAAATCAATCTTGTCCATGTTTTCTCCTGTCAAGAAAGCTTTGTAAAATAAATGCGGCTGCTATTTTATCTATATATTTCTTTCGATTCTCTTTTCTAACATCCATACTTGAAAGAACTCTATCGGATTGAACTGTAGTTAACCTTTCATCCTCATAGATAATTTCTAAGTCTATTTCTTTTTTTAATAAATCAACAAATGATAACACCTTTTGTCCTTGAGGACCAAGTGTGTTATTCATATTAAGAGGAAGACCTATTATTATCTTTTCTACTTGTTTTTCTTTTATGATGTCAGAAATTTTTCTAATATCTTCTTTTGCTTTTGTTCTTTTTATTGTTAAAAGAGGTTGGGCTGTCATGAAAAAGGGATCGCTTAGAGCAACCCCTATTGTCTTATCACCCAAGTCAAGGCCCATATATCTACTCATGTGTCATATAATAATTTAATAATTCTTCTAGAATCTCATCTCTATCAATCTGTCTGATTGATTTTCTTGCGTCATTATAACTTGTTATATAGGTAGGATCTCCAGAAAGAATGTATCCTATTATTTGATTTACAGGCTTATATCCTTTTTCTTCTAAGGATTTATATACACCTTCTATTATTTTTCTTATATTCTTATCTTCGTCTTTTTGTGGTTTAAACAACATTGTTTCATTGAAATCCTTGTTTGACATAACTCCTCCTTAATTAACTAAATCATATCATAAACATGGTTTATTGCTTGGTCAAGCTTACTTAAATCTTTACCTCCAGCTTGGGCAAAGTTCTTTCTTCCTCCGCCATTTCCTCCGGTGATTTTAGCAATCTCTCTTACAATATTTCCTGCATTATATCTATCAGTTAAGCTATCGCTTACGCTAACTGTAAATATTATCTTTTTATCTTTTACATCTGCAAAAGCTATAATTATATCATCATATTTATTCTTTAATCTATTTTCAAAATCTTTAAGTGATGATAATTCTAAGTTATTAACTTTTGTTGCTAAAACTTTTACTCCATTTATATCTTTTACTTGTTCTTCTATGCTTGAAAATATGTCTTTATTAGCATTTGATAGTAAGTCTTTTATTCTCTTTTTATCTTCTAAGATCTCTTCATTCAATGAATTTATCTTAGAAATTATTGAATCCTTAGCTGTATTTAATGAATTTGATATTTCTTCTAGTTTTTGATCTTGTTGTGTGATATATTCATAGACTTTTCTTCCTGTTATAGCTTCTATTCTTCTTACTCCAGCTGCAACAGATGTCTCTTGAACTATCTTAAACATCAAAATCTCACTTGTGTTATTTACATGGCAACCTCCACAAAGCTCTATTGAATAATCTCCCATAGAAACTACTCTTACTTTATCTTTGTATTTGTCTTCAAATAATCCTATAGCTCCAAGGTTTTGACTTTGTTCATAGCTCATTATTTGTTTTGTAACGGGAAGTTGTTCTCTTATCTTATCATTTACTATTCTTTCGATTTTGTCTAAATCCTTTTTTGAGATCTTTTCAAAATGTGTTATATCAAATCTAAGTTTGTCTTCATCTACAAGAGATCCTGCTTGTTTTATATGATCTCCTAGCACATCTTTTAATGTTTGATCTAATAAGTGAGTTGCTGAGTGATTTCTTGTTATATCTAGTCTTCTTTTTCTATCTACTTCTAATACTACATCTGATTTTTCTAGATTTCCACTTAAAACTTCTACATAATGAAGATATATATCATTTTTCTTTTGTACATCAAATACTCTTAACTTGCTATTTTCGTTATAGATATATCCTGTATCTGCTACTTGGCCACCACCTTGTGCATAGAAAACAGTCTGATCTATTATTACTATACCCTTTTGGCCTTTAGAAATCGAAGTAGTTTTCTCTTGGTCATGATATATCTCAAGAATTTTAGCTTTAGTTTCTAGATTATCATATCCTATAAATTTAGTCTTATCTAATCCATCTATATCGATGTTTTTATCAGCACTCCAGCCACCACTTTTCTCTCTACTTTCTCTTGCCATTTGCTTTTGGGCTTTCATGTCTTTGTTGAAAGTTTCCATATCGATATCTAGATTTTCTTCACTTAGTATCTCTTTTGTAAGGTCTGGTGGGAATCCATAGGTATCGTATAATTTAAATGCTTGGTGACCATCTAGTATGCTTTCATTATTTTCTTTTAAATTATTTATTATTGAATTTAATAGCTCAAGTCCATTATCAATGGTATTTTGGAATCTTTCTTCTTCTTTTACTATTATCTCTTTGATTATATCTTTTGAGCTTTCTAATTCTTCATATTCTACTTTGTATAATTCTATAACTTTATCTATTATCTTTGATAAAAATTCTCCCTTTATTCCTATTAATTTGCCATGTCTATAAGCTCTTCTTATAAGTCTTCTCATAACATAGCCTCTCTTGTCATTACTTGGAAGAATTCCATCCATTGCTAAGAATGTTATAGCTTTACAGTGATCTGCAATTACTCTAATAGACTCATCTATTTTTTTGTCTTCTTTGTATTTTTTGCCAGAAAGTTCTTCTATTATTGAGATTATTCCCTGCATTGATCTTATTTCAAAAATATTATCTTTTTCTTGTAAAACCATAGCAAGTCTTTCAAGTCCCATTCCTGTATCTATATTTGGATGTTGTAATCTCTCATAATTGCCGTTTTGATCTTTATTAAATTGAGTAAATACTAAATTCCATACTTCCATGAATCTATCAGAATCATCATTTCCAGGCATATTGTCATTTTCATCTACCTTGTGCTTTTCTCCTCTATCTACATATATCTCAGAGCAAGGTCCACATGGTCCAACTTCCAATTCCCAGAAATTTTCATCTTTATCAAAACGAAGTATTCTTTTCTCATCAATTCCTATTTCATCTTTCCAAATATTATAAGCTTCGTCATCATCTTTGTATACTGTAACCCAAAGCTTATCTTTTTCTATTTCCATTCTATCTGTCAAAAATTCATAAGCCCAATGGATTGCTTCTCTTTTAAAATAATTTCCAAAAGAGAAATTCCCCAACATTTCAAAGAATGTAGCATGTCTTTCTGTTTTTCCAACTCTATCTATATCTTGAGTTCTAACGCATCTTTGTGATGATGTTGCTCTGTTATTTGCCATCTTTTTCTCACCTGTAAAATATTTTTTTAAAGGTGCCATTCCTGCATTAATCAATAATAAAGATTTGTCTCCTTCAGGTACAAGCGAAAATGACTTTAAAACAGTATGATTATTACTTCCAAAAAATTCCAAAAATTCTTTTCTTATCTCATTAATTCCTAAATTTTTCATCTATTCTCCTAAAACTAATTTTTCTCTAACATATCTTTTAAAGTTATAGAATCTACAGTATTATTTATAGCCGATTCGATCATACTAAAAACATCTCTAGCTTTGCAATTATAATCTTTACAAATCGAATTATCAACTACGCACTCTGCCATAGTGAAATCTCCTTCAAGCACTCTTAGTACCTTTCCTACAGTTATCTCTTCTGGAGGATATTTTAATTTATATCCACCCTTTGCTCCTCTTTGAGATTCTATAATATCATTTTTCTTTAATTGTCTTATAAGTTGTTCTAAATAATTTTCAGAAAGAGATAGCTCTTTTGCAATATCAGAAACTGATACATAGCCATTTTCGCTATTTTCAGCCAAATAATATACTGCTCTAAGTCCATATCTTCCTCTTGTGGATAGTTTCATATACTCACCTTCTATTTTACAGTTATCTGGTCTTTTAAAGCTTCAAAATACTTATCTCCAATTCCTGTTACATTCTTTATATCTTCGATTTTTTCAAATTTTGTGTTTTGTCTATAATCAATTATAGCTTTAGCTCTTTTTTCTCCAATATTAGGTAATGTCTGAAGCTTAGTAATATCTGCTGTATTGATATTTACCTTACCTGTATCATTATCACTGTAAGCATTTATAACTACATTATCAAAGGTCTCTTTATTAGATGAATTATCATCTACATTTGGTATTATGATTTTCATTTCATCATCTAATCTCATAGCAAGATTTATCTTTGATTCATCTGCTTTTTGTGTAAGCCCACCTGCTTTTTCCACCAAATCTACTAATCTATCGCCTTGTTTAATCTGATAGACTCCAGGATTATTTATCTCTCCTGTGATATGTACCTTCATATCTTCTTTTTTATCATTATTTTCTTTTTGATTATTACTCTCATAAGAAGATATTTCTTCTGATACCAATTGGATTTTTTCTCTATCATTGATTTTATTTTTATAAACGCTACTTATTATTGCAACTATAATTAGGATGATAAGTACTGTAATCTTATCTTTTTTATCAAGTTTCATGTCTATAAAATTTATGAGAAGATATTACTCTTCCCATAATTCATCGAGGTCATAATATTCTCTATCTTTTTTTGTAAAAATGTGAACAATTATATCAAAGGCATCTATCAAAATCCAATTTCCTTCTCTTAGTCCTTCAATATTACCTATTTTATAACCGTTTTTCTCCAATTCTTCTTCAATTCTATCTGCCAAAGCCTTGTTGTGATTTATTGAGTTTCCTGTTGCTATAACAAAATAATCTGCAACTGATGATCTATCTGAAAGATCTATAACCTTTATATCCTCAGCTTGTCTTTGGTCCAAAATATCCTTTATTATATTTAACTTTTCCATTTATATCCTTTCACCATATAGTTTCTTGCTTTTATAGTTTGTAAATGAATTATAGAATGCTTATCAATTAGAAATTTGATTGTAGAATCTAATTGCATTATAACAGCTAAGTTTAAATCTTTTTTTGCTATATCTCTAAGTTTATCTACTCCATCATAATTTCTATTAGGCTCTATTGAATCTGATATCAATATAAGCTTTGTAAGATTATTCATATCTTCTTTTCCTGTGGTATGATATTTTATCGCATCTAAAACATCTCTATTTGATATATTGTACTCCTCTTTGGCAACAATTGCTCCCAAAAAAGAGTGACTTACAGCTTTATTTTCTATAATATTATCATCCAGATTATATTTTTCTTTGTATTTTTCAAAATACATCTGTTCATTGTACTTTGCACAGTCATGAAAAATACCAGCAAGCTTAATATCTTCTTTAGATAAATTTAAATTTAGTTTTTCATTAAGCTTTAGAGCTGTTTTATATACTCTTATTGAATGATCGAATCTTTTTTTGCCAATTGAATCTTCAAGTTTTTCTAATTTTAAATCAAAATCATTCATATAATTTCCTTTTCTTTATAATATAATCCACTTTATCTAAAACCAAATACTTTATGCTTTTCTTGTTTCTTACAAGATCTCTAATAAGAGTTGAAGATATGGAAGTATAAACTTGATCTAGAAAATACACATTATCGTACTTATAGGTTTTGCTATCCATTCCCATATCTCTTTTAAAAACTATAAGATTGTTTTTTAGAAGTTCATTATAATTTCTCCATTTGTGAATATCATTAAATGAATCTTCTCCCATTATAAAATACAAATCATCATTTGGAAATTTGCTTTTAAAATATTCCATAGTTTTATAGCTATAATTTACATTAGAAGAATCCGCTTCATAACTTGATACAAATACCTTGTCATTATCTTCAACTGCTTCATACACCATTTCCATGCGATATTTTATATCAGTTATTTCTCTTTCCAGTTTATGCGGAGGATTAGCTGTTGGAAGAAGAATCACCCTATCCAAATTCATAAAATTTATGACATTTTCTATTATTATCAAATGTCCTATATGGATAGGATCAAATGTACCTGAATAAAGCCCTATTTTCATTATAATTCGATCTTCTTATGGTTTTTTGATTGTCTATAAATTGTGATTATATTTCCTATATGAGAAACAAATTCACTATTTGTATTATTTGTTATTTCATCTATTATATATTTTTCATCATCTAAATTATTATTTAGAATCTTTATTTTGATTAGCTCTCTTTTTTCTAAAGCCTCATCAACTGTCTTTATCAAATCTTTAGAAATGCTATTTTTGCCAATATTAATTATTGGTTTTATATCATTTGCCAAAGATTTCAAATAAGCTCTTTGTTTACTTGTTATCATAATTTCTCCTACCTATAATATTCAAATTCTATATCTCCGATTCTTATCAAATCTCCATCTTGTATACCAAGCTCTCTAAGAGAATCAAATACTTTCATTTCATTAAGTCTTGTCTCAAAGAACATTCTTGAATCATAGTCTTCGAAATTTACTCTTTCTAATAAATTATCGATTCTTTTTCCACTTACAAGATAATAGCCATCTTCTTTAGAAAAGTTAAGATCCATCTCTTCTTTTTGATTATAGAATTCTTCAAGATAATCTTCTTCTACCTTTTCATCTAATATGCTATCTTCTATTTTTGTTTTTGATAAAATCTCTGATATCTTATCTATTAATTCTTTTATTCCGGTAGTTGTAGCAGCTGAAATTTCATATACTAGTTTATCAGGATATGCCTTTTTAAATTCCTTGGCATTATCATTATAGTCAAGATCCTTTTTATTAAGTGCTATTATTTCAATCTTTTGATCTAATTTTTCATTGTAGTCTTTAAGCTCTTTTTTTATAAGCTCATAGTCTTTTATAGGATCTCTTCCCTCATGACCTGAGATATCAATTATATGAAGAAGTATTCTACATCTTTCGATGTGTTTTAGAAAATCATGTCCTAATCCTACTCCTTCGCTTGCTCCTTCTATTAAGCCTGGAATATCTGCAACTACAAATGATCTTTCATTATCTAAGCTTACAACTCCAAGATTTGGATCAAGTGTTGTAAAATGATAGTTTGCAATTTTAGGTCTTGCTTTTGAGATTACTGATATAAGAGTAGATTTTCCAACATTTGGAAGTCCTACAAGTCCCACATCTGCAAGCATCTTTAATTCAAGACTTACAGAAATTTCTTGGCCTTTTTCACCATTTTGAGCAAATCTAGGAGCCTGACGTACAGAATTTTTGTATCTTGCGTTTCCTTTTCCGCCTTTTCCTCCCTTTGCTATCAAAAATACCTGATTACTTTCTTTTAAATCTTTTATAATTTTTCCGCTTGTTTCTTCTCTAACTATGGTTCCAAGTGGAACTTTTAAATACAAATCATCACCTTTTCTGCCGAATCTGTTCTTACTTAATCCATCTCCGCCATTTTGTGCTTTGTAACTTTTCTTGTATCTAAAATCAGATAATGTGGTTGAATTAGGATCTGCTACTAGATAGATACTTCCTCCATCTCCTCCATCTCCACCAGATGGCCCTCCCGATGGTTCGTACTTTTCTCTTCTAAATGCTACTGCTCCATTACCGCCTTTTCCTGCTTTAAGCTCAATTTTTGCTGTATCAATCATATTTTCACCTTATAGAAATAAAAGCTTGCCAAAAAGGCAAGCTTATTACGCGATTACTTCTTTAGGATATACAGAAACTTGTTTTCTGTTTTTTCCTTTTCTTTCGAATTTGACGATACCTTCGCATGAAGCAAATAATGTATCATCTCCTCCTTTTTTTACATTTTCACCTGGATGAATCTTTGTTCCTCTTTGTCTTACTAGAATTGTTCCAGAGTTAACAAATTGTCCATCGCCTCTTTTTACTCCAAGTCTTTTTGACTCGCTGTCTCTTCCGTTCTTTGATGAAGAAACTCCCTTTTTACTTGAGAATCTTTGAAGATCTAATGTTAAAAACATCTTTACACCTCCCTTGAGTGTAGTTTGATATAGTCACTGTGTACATCCAAAATACTCTCTATTCCTATGAGAAAATTATTTAATATTATCTGAGTTGTTTCACTATTATCATCAGTATACAATCTCATAAGATCATTTGTATCTTTAAAATCAAATTTAATATTGTATTTGTATAATGTATTTACAGCAGTTGTTGAAAGAATTGATACCGCTGCACATACAATATCTGTTCCTCTTTTGGAGTAATTTGCGTGACCTTGTAATTCAAAACCTTTTAATTTTTCTGATTTATCTTTTAATAAAGTAACATCAATCATATTACATAGAAATATTTTTGATTTCTACTAAAGTATATGGTTGTCTGTGGCCTTGTTTTTTCTTGTATCCTTTTTTTGCTTTGTATTTAAATACAACTATTTTCTTTGCTTTAGCTTGCTCTTTTACTTCAGCTACGACCTTAGCTCCCTCAACTACTGGAGTTCCAACTTTAAGATCATCATCATTTTGAACTAAAAGTACATCTTCAAATTGTACTTCATCGCCAGGATTAGCATTGATTTTTTCAACTCTAACTAAATCGCCTTCGGATACTTTGTATTGCTTTCCACCTGTTTTTATTATAGCGTACATAGTACACCTCCTCGTATTATTCTCGCCAGTCAAGGTGATCTAACCCATACTGAGCGGTTTACCTAAATATAATACCAATTCAATAGTAATTTGTCAACCGATATCTATATGTTTTTCAATGTTTTCTATATTTATTACAAGCTATGATATCTTTATTATTTCCATTTTGGATATTGCATCATCTATTAATTTATCTACATCAAGCTTTTCTTCGCTTTGTAATATATCTTTTAGTCTTGGCTTTGTTACAGGTCTATCTGGAGTAAATACTGAGCAGCAATCTTCAAATGGTTCGATTGACTTATCATAGCTTCCAATTTCTCTTGAAATATCTATAATATCTGTCTTATCCATTCCAATTAATGGACGAAGTATTGGAATATTAACAGCTTCGTTTATTACACTTACAGATTCTATAGTCTGACTTGCAACTTGTCCTAGAGATTCTCCTGTAATCATTACATTGATGTCATTTTCTTTGCAAATTCTCTCTCCAATTCTCATCATAAATCTTCTTGATAGAATGGTTGTCTCTCGTACTCTACAATTTAGATTGATCTGTTTGTAGATGTCAAGCATATTTATAGAATACATTGTAATCTCTCCTGTGTATTGAGATAAAATTTCTGCAAGCTCTTCTACTTTTTGTTGAGCTCTTTTAGATGTAAATGGATATGAATGGAAATGTAGTGCTGATATTTCAACTCCTCTTTTTGCCATCATAAATCCTGCAACTGGAGAATCAATTCCTCCTGATAAAAGCAAAAGTCCTCTTCCGCTTGAACCTATTGGAAGTCCTCCAAATCCTTCATGTCTTTCTACATATACAAAGGCGTCTTCTTTGATATCTACAAATAATTCAAAATCTGGATTATGGACATCTACTTTAAGATCATCTTTATTTTCTAATACATATCCTCCAACTTCTGCAGATATCTCAGGTGATTTTAATTCAAATGACTTATCTACTCTATTGGTCTTTACCTTAAAAGTCTTATTAGAATATTCTCCCCACTCATCCAAGACATCTATCGCAGCTTTTTTTATTCCATCAATTGTCTTTTCGCACTTCAAAACCTTTGAAACATAAACTATCCCAAAGACTTTTCTAACCTCTTCAATTGTTCTTTCAATTTTATCTTTATCTACATCTATATACAATTTAGAAGATTCCATAAATATATCATTATATCCTATGGATTTTATATTTCTTTTTATATTTCTTTTTGCCCTGTCAAAAAAAGTTTTTCTGTTTTTACCTTTAAGTATCAACTCTCCAAAACTAACAGAAACTAACCACTTCATCTATAAACCTCTCTTATTGTCTTTATTGATTCTTTTAAGACATCCATTGTCTTATCTATATCAGATTTTGTTATAAATTCATTAAATGAAAATCTAATAGATCCATCCTTAAACTTATCAGATACATTTATATTATCTAAAATTCTACTGCTCTTTCCATGAGAACAAGCAGATCCTGATGATACATATATCTCTTCTTGTTCAAGAAAATGTAACAAAACCTCAGCTTTTATATTACTAAAGCAGCAATTTAGAATGTAATTTGAAGTATTGGCATCTTTTGCAATAATCTTTATACCATCAATTTCTTCTAACCTATCTATAAAATAATTTTTGATCTCTCCTATTTTTTCATAATCGGATTTTTCTAATATCAAGTTAAGGGCAATCCCCATAGCATATATTGCAGGTACATTTACAGTTCCTGAGCTTACCTTTTCTTGATTTCCTCCTTCTAGTACAGGTTTTATAAATTTCAATATATCATTATTGATATACATTCCCCCACATCCTTTTGGACCATGTATTTTGTGAGAGCTAAATGTATAGATATCTATTAGAGAATCTTTTACATTTCTTCTTATCTTTCCAAAAGCTTGCGTGCCATCTACATGAACTATTATATCTTTATTTATATCTTTGATTTTCTTTGCGATAGATTTGATATCATTAATTGTTGCAATTTCATTATTAACTTCAATTAGAGAAACTATCTTTGTCCTATCATTAATCTTTGAAATCAAATCATCTAAATCAAAGATTCCATTATCGTCATTTTTTATATAATGTACTTTTGAATAATTAGAATTTCTATATGTATTATATATAGAAGCATGCTCAAGGTTTGAAGTTATAGCCTCATTATCTTTTGACTCAAAAGATTTTATTGCAATATTATTGGACTCAGTTGCCCCTTTAGTAAAGAATATTTCATCTTTATCACAACCAAGATATTTTGCTATCTTTTTTCTAGTTTCTTTTAATAAATTCTCACTTTCCATTCCAAAGCTATGAATAGCAGCTGGATTTGCAAAATAATTCTTTTCGATATCTTTTTCAGCATCGATTACTTCATCATACATCCTTGTTGTTGCAGCATTATCTAAATAAATCATATATCCTCCTTCTTTAACTAAATCATTATATATTTTTATGCGCTTATTTTCAATATGTTATAATCATAAGTATGATAGAAGAAAAATTAAAATTCAATGTGAAAAATTTAAAAAAGAATCAAATGGTTCTAGATATAGAAACAACTGGTCTACATAGAAGCAATGATAGGTTGGTTTTGCTTGGAATGATCTATTATGAAAGGGATAGCTTTTATATTCATCAGATTTTCGCAGAAAATGACAAAGAAGAGATTAAGCTTTTAAAATTTTATAGAGAAATTTCAAAAGATAAGATACTAATAACATACAATGGAGAAGTTTTCGATATAATCTTTTTAAATAATAGGCTTAGATATTATAATATAGAACCTGATTATTTTATAGAAAACATAGATTTATACAAAAAGGTCCATGAATATCTTAAGTTCTTTGATTTTTCTAGTATGAAGCTTAAATACATAGAAAAATTAGTAGGAATCAATCGAAAAGAGCCCAACAGAAAAGATACCTTTAGCATATTAAATGACGAAAAAACCATAAGAGAAAATCCAAAACCCATTATAATTCATAATAGAAATGATCTTATAGCAACAGATGCTTTGATAAATATAGATGATGTATTAGATGATAAATTGTCCTTTTATTCAGAAAATCTTAAAACAAAAATCACCTTAAAAGATGTCTTAATAGATAAAAACACCATATATTTTATATATAATGCTAAAGATAATCTTTTAAATTCTTTCTATGAATATGAAGACTATTCGATTAGAATAAATAATAAAAAAATAACCATAAAATCAAAAGCTTTCTATGGGAAAATTGCTCATAATTCCTATGGTTATGTAATAAAAAACATCTTTAATATAAAAGATGATGAAAATTTAAACATAGATTGTAGATTTCTAGTAGTTAAAGACAAAAACATCTTTAACTACAAGAATATAAATTCTTTTGCAAGAAAAATTCTCAATTGATATTTTCAATCTGCCAATCAATTGGCTCTATCCCATTTTCTGATAGAAATTCATTTGTTCTAGAAAATGGTTTTGAACCGAAAAATCCTCTGTGAGCTGCAAATGGAGATGGATGAGAAGATTTTATTATAAGATGATTAGGATTTGTTATAAGCCTAATCTTTTCTTGAGCGTTTTTTCCCCATAATATAAATACGATTGGCTTTTCTCTTTCATTTAGTAATTCTATAATTCTATCCGTTAGAATATGCCAGCCTATTTTTTCATGAGAATTAGCTTGATGAGCTCTAACTGTAAGAGTCGTATTCAAAAGAAGAACTCCCTGTCTTGCCCATTTTTCTAAGTTTCCATTATCAGGGATATAACAACCCAAATCATCATGCAATTCCTTATATATATTTAGCAATGATGGTGGAATTTTTACTCCTTTTTTTACAGAAAATGAGAAACCATGAGCTTGGTTTTCTCCATGATATGGATCTTGTCCCAATATTACAACTTTGCAATCTTCATAGCTTACGAATTTTAGAGCATTAAAAATATCATACATCGATGGATAGATAGTATAATTTTTGTATTCTTTTTTTAAAAGCTTTCTTAATTCTAGATAGTAATCTTTATTCCACTCATCTTTTAAAATATCATCCCAGCTATTTCCAATATTAACCGACATTTTCATCTCCTTTTACTAAAATCACAATAATTATAATAAAACATCCCAAAGTTACAAGTATATCAGCCACATTAAATACAGGGAAATTTATACTATCCAATAGATCAACTTGTATAAAATCAACCACATAATGATTTATAAGTCTATCATAGAAATTTCCAACAGCTCCAGAAATCACCATTGCAAGAGCAACATTTATAACCTTCGGATTTTTTTTGATGTTTTTTATAAAATAAAAAGTTATCAAAAAAATTATCGCGATTGTAATAAATATAAAGAAGAATCTTTTATTTTGTAATATACCAAATGCTGCACCCCTATTTTCAACATAAGTAAATTTTAATTTATTAAAATCTAGAGTATTACCTATGAAATTATTTACAGCATAGATTTTTGTAATTCTATCTAAAATTAATCCTATAACAATTATTAAAACATATAACATAAATTTCTAAATAACTTTTTTATACCTTATATGGTAGTTCCCTTTCTTACTATTTCCAATTATCTCATCAAATACAAATCTTCCATATCCTCTAATAGATATCAAAGATTTCTCATCTATATCTTTGGATGGATCATCAACTGTCACAAAATCTACTTTTACAAGTCTTTTTTTTATAAGATTTTTCGCATTATTTCTTGATAGATGCAAGATGGTTGAAATTATATTATCAATTCTTAAAGACGAAACAAAATTAGTAAACTCTTCGTAATCATATACTTTATTAGAAAGCTTATTGTCCTTCTTAAATTCTATATTAACTCCGACATTTTTTATTTTTGTTATATTGTACTTTATAAATGCGGCATCTTTTTCTAAAACGACAAATTCGATTTTTTCACCAACGACAATATCTCCGATATCTTCTCTATCAATCCCTTTAGAAATCAAAGCTCCTAGAACATCTCTATGCTTTAAGCTATCATTATCTATTGTCAAAACTCTTATATAATTTGACTGATCTATTTCATAGTCATAATTATTTACAACAAATATCTTTCTTTCAACATTTTCATTTGCACCGATAAATTTGATATCCATATTGTTCTTATTTGCTATATTTTCTATAACATTTTTTTCAAAAGGATCTAAGAAAAAACTAGTCACTTCTTTTCCAGTATAATATCCTCTTTCAAGCAAAGATATAGCCTTTTTTATATTAGTCTTTTTCTTCTTATCTCTTATAAAATCTATATTGTAATCTAAACTCATATCATTTAAAAAAGATCGACAAAAGCCGATCTTATAATTTATACATCTCTCCAAATTTCAACTGATCAGATACTTCGCCTTCTATTTCTATTCCTTCAGGACAAATAACAAAAATATCTTTAGTAACTTTCTTAATCTTTCCATTAAGAGCATAGATACTTCCATTTACGAAATCAAATATTTGTCTTTTCTTTTCAACTTCAATCATTTCCAAGTTCAAGATTACTATCTTATTGTTCTTGATCTCATCTACTACATTTGGTGCATCGTCATACTCAAGTGGTTCTTGAATAGAAATTTTTGCTCCAGCTGGTTTTGAACTATTCATACTAACTATATTTCCTGTACCCCTTCTTGTTTGTCTATCGCTATTGTAGCTATTTGTTGAATAATCGCTACTTGAATATGTCTTAAATACTTTCTCATCTTCTTTATTAGATGATGCATAGCCATTTTCTGCAGTATCATTTTGTTCTTCTTCATCGTCGTAATCATCGTAATCGTAATCTTCGTCTATTCCTGCAAAATTTTTTAATTTTTCAAACATGTTTTACTTCCTTTTTCCAAAAATTTTTGAACCAACTCTTATTATATTGGCTCCTTCTTCTAGGGCTATCTTATAATCATGAGTCATACCCATTGAAATAAATTTCATATCAGTATTATTATAACTTAATTGAGAAAATTTTTCGAATATTTTATTAAGGCTAGAAAATACCCATCTTATTTTATCTTCATCTTCTATATTGGGGGCCATTGTCATAAAGCCTTTTACTTTTATGTTTTTAAATTCTTCTATTCCTTCAAATAAGCTAGAAAGCTCATCTACCTTAAATCCGTGCTTACTTTCTTCATTTGATACATTTACTTCAATTAAAATATCTTGAATTATCCCTAGTTCTTTTGCTCTATTATTTACTTTCTTTAAAATCTTAAGACTATCAATAGATTGAATAAGGCTTACTTTTCCTACAATTTTGTTTACCTTATTGGTTTGAAGATGCCCTATAAGATGCCAATTTATATCATCTGGCATATTCTCTTTCTTATAGAGAAGTTCTTGAACTTTATTTTCTCCAAAATCTCTATAGCCCATATTATAAGCTTCCATTATATTATCTATTGATACAGTCTTTGTTACGCATAATAGCATAACATCAGATTGTGAAAGTTTTTTGATATCTTGTTCAATTTCTAAAATAGAATCTTTTATACTCAAATTTACCTCTATTCGTATTCGCTCTTTTTATCTCTAGTCATTAATTCCAAAGCACATTCCTTTGGATTTTTGTCTTCAAATATTACTTGATATATTTGATCTGTTATAGGCATTTCTATTCCAATATTTCTAGATAATTCATATATTGCCTTTGTAGTAGGAATTCCTTCTACTACCATCTTTACTTCTTTCTTAGCTTCTTCTATGGATAATCCTCTTCCTACAAGTCTTCCACATCTAAAGTTTCTAGAATGCTCACTTGTAGCTGTTACTATAAGATCCCCAATTCCTGCAAGTCCATTTATTGTCTTAATAGATGCACCTTCTTTTTGGGCAAACTTACCCATTTCATGTATTCCTCTTGTTATAAGGGCAGCTTTTGGATTATCTCCATAACCTAGTCCATCTATTATTCCTATTCCAAATGCCAAGATATTTTTTACGGCTCCGCCAAGCTCTACTCCTATGACATCTTCTGATGTATAGACTCTAAAAGTATTTCTTGAGAAAATATTTTGTATATCCTTTGCTATGGTTTCGTCTTCGCAAGCACATACCAATGTTGTAGGCATTCCTATTATTACCTCTTCTGCATGAGATGGTCCTGATAGAACTGCATATCTTACATTTTCATTGATTTCTTTAACGATTTCCGATATTCTCTTATGAGTGCCTAGCTCAAGTCCTTTTGCAAGATTTATTATTATCTTATCTTCTGTTAGATAGTCTTTTGCCTTTTCCAAAACCTCTCTTGTAGATTGAGTAGGGATGGCATTTACTATGTATTTATTTTTTAAAGCATCCTCTAAGCTTGTAGTAGCTTTTACATTATCATTAAAAACTATATCAGGAAAATACTTTTTGTTAACATGATCGTTATTTATTGAATCCTTAGTTTCTTTGCTTCTTGAATATATCAACACTTCATACTTATCTGATAGAAGACTTGCTATTGCGCTTGACCAGCTTCCAGCTCCCAAAATTGTAATTTCCATATTTCACCTCATATCAATTTTTTCTCTTCGCCGTTTTTTAGTCTTATAATATTTGATTTATGCTTATAAATTATCATAACCACAACAAATGTCAAACCTATAAACATAAATGGATTACTCATTCCATAAAATCCCAACACTACAAAAGGAACCGATGCTGCTGCTGTTATCGATGAAATCGATACTATCTTGGTTATTAAAAAAACCACTATAAATATTGAAATGACTATTAAAAATATTCTCCAATCAATAATTAAAAGTGATCCTCCTGCACTTGCTACTCCCTTTCCTCCTTTAAAGCCTAGGATATAAGAATACATATGGCTAAGAACTACTATTATCATTGCAAATACTGCACCATTCATTCCCAATAGATATTTTCCAATATATACAGAGATAATTGCCTTTGCCATATCTCCAACTAAGCTTAAAAGTCCAATCTTTAAACCAAAACTTCTATAAGCATTAGTTGCACCAGCATTCTTACTTCCCATTGTCCTTATATCCACATGTTTAAATAACATGCCTAGAATATAAGAAAATGAAATTCCTCCAAGGAGAAAGGAAATAATAAAAACTAATAGATACTTCATTATTCCTCTCCTCTTTCTTTTACCTTAAAAATAAAAGGCACTCCTTCAAAATCATAGTTTTCTCTTATCTGATTTTCAAGATATCTAAGATAAGAAAAATGCATTAATTGCTTACTATTTACATTTATCAAAAATACAGGTGGCCTTACTCCTACTTGAGAGATATAAAATATCTTAAGTCTTTTTCCTTTATATGAAGGTGGTGGACTCATAAGTAGAGCTTTTTGAAGTATGTCATTTAGTATTCCTGTTGTAATTCTCTTTGAATAATTCTCGTTAATCTTTTCAATTGTATCGAGAAGTTTTTTGATTCTTATCTTTTCTTTTACTGATATAAATACTATCGGAGCATATCTCATAAAGCTAAGCTTAGTTATGATATCTTCTCTCATTTTCTTTGCAAGTTTATCTGTCTTTTCTGATAAATCCCATTTGTTAACCGCAATTATTATAGCTTTTTTGTTGTCATGAGCATATCCTGCAATCTTTGCATCCTGCTCAGTTATACCAACTGTTTGATCTATAAGAAATAGACATATATCAGATTGATCAACTGCATCTAATGTTCTTCTTACAGAATAGTACTCTAAGCTTTCTTTTACTTTGTTCTTTCTTCTAAGTCCTGCAGTATCTATTAGAACATAATCTTTTCCGTTATATTGCCAATAGCTATCAACTGCATCCCTTGTCGTTCCGGCAATATCTGTTACTATCATTCTTTCATCATTTAAAAGTAAATTTACCAAAGAAGACTTTCCAGCATTTGGCTTTCCTATTATTGCAATCTTAGTCTGTTCTCTTTCTTCTTCTTGAAGTTCGTCTTTATCTAAAAATTTAATTATTTCATCCAAAAGATCTCCAAGTCCATAGGAATTTTCTGCAGAAACTACGCACAATGAATCAAATCCCAATTGATAGAATTCATAAACTTCTTCTGGTGTATTATGTGTATCTATCTTATTTACAACTATAATTACAGGTTTATTGTGCTTTCTTATTTCATTTGCTATTTCATAATCATAAGGACTAAGTCCTTCTTTCCCATCAACTACAAATAGCAATAGACTTGCCTCATCAAGTGCCTTATTTACTTGGTCTTTAACTTCCACATTCATGGTTTCTTTATTAGATATGTCTAATCCACCTGTATCTTCTAATATAAATTCATTTGAAAGCCAGGTTACTTTGTCATATAATCTATCTCTTGTAACTCCATGAATATCTTCTGTTATTGATTTTCTTTTGCCTACAAGCCTATTAAATAATGTTGATTTTCCAACATTTGTTCTTCCTACTAATGTTACAATTTGTTTTGGCATATTATTCTCCATTAAAAGAAATTTTATAGAAGTAACTAGGCTTTAGTTACTTCTATATTTCTATTTGATTTGTATTTTTTGTCTATCATTTTTATTATGAAAATTGAAACCAATAGGAATATCAAGATGAAAAGAAGTGTCATAAGATTAAGATCATAGCTTGTATTTTTAAACAATACATTTGCAATAACAGCTCCTATGATCATAAGTACAACTGGTAATGCATATACTATTGAGCTTATCTTTAAAACTTCACTTCCTTTTGTCCTTAGATAGACCTCATCTCCTGGTTTTAAATCTCCATAGTTTTTTAATTTTATAAAAGTAGGTTTGGTCTCACAACCTCCACATGTTGAGCAAGTTCCGCAGGCACTATCTCTTAGTACCATTATTCTTACTTCACCATTTTCTGATTGTGCTACTATTCCTTTTTTTACTATATCTTGCATTAAATCATATCCTTTATTATTTCCGAAGCCATCATCAAGCCAAACACAGGTGGCATAAAGCTTACAGATCCTGGTACTGACTTTCTGATATTTTCCTTTTGCATTGATTTTACTTTTACTACTTCTTTAGAGCTTACAACCTTTAGCTTTTTTACTCCTCTTTTTTTAAGTTCTCTTCTCATAACTCTTGCAAGTGGGCAATAGCTTGTCTTATAAATATCTGTTATAGATACATCTGTTGGATTTAGCCTATTTCCTGCGCCCATTGAAGATATTATATTGATATTGTTTTTGTATGCGTATTCACAAAGTGCTATCTTTGCACTTATTGTATCTATGCAATCTGCAATATAATCATAATCTTTTAGGTTGAAATCTTCTATATTATCTAAGCTTAGCTTCTCATAGATTTTCTTTACCTTGATATTAGGATTTATTCTTTTTAGATTGCTTTCTGATACATCTACTTTCTTCATACCAATAGTATCATGAAATGCTATTATCTGACGATTAATATTTGTAATATCTACCACATCATAATCTACTATTGTTATATTTTCTATACCCATTCTAGCTAGAGTTTCTATAAGAGCTGCTCCAACGCCTCCTACACCAAATACTATAACTTTCTTATGAAAAAGGCTCTCTTGGGCTTTATCTCCTATTACAACTCTATTCCTCTGAAACTGGTCTGTCATTTACTGTAATACCCAATTCGTCCAAGGTGTCATTGTCTACGATACTTGGTGCTTCTGTCAATGGATCTGTTGCAGATTGTGTCTTAGGAAATGCTATTACATCTTTAATATTATCTGTCTTTGCAAATAACATCATAAGTCTATCAAGTCCATAAGCTATTCCTGCATGAGGTGGTGTTCCATATTTTAAAGCCTCTATGAAAAATCCAAATTTGTTTTCTATCTCTTCATCTGTAAGCTTTAATGCTTCAAAGACTTTCTTTTGAAGGGATGAATTGTTAATTCTAACAGATCCTCCTCCCATCTCATCTCCATTTATTACTATATCATAAGCTTGAGTTCTAACTTTTTCTGGCTTATCTAATAAATACTTTATATCTTCTTCATTTGGTTTTGTAAATGGGTGATGTTGTGATACATATCTTTCTTCTTGTTCACTGTATTCAAACATTGGAAAATCTACAACCCAGCAAAGTGCATATTCTTTCTCATAAGCATTTTGGTCTTTTGCAACTTTTCTTCTTAATGCTCCAAGTCCTTCTAATACTGTCTTATCTTTATCTGCTGCTATTATTATTAGGTCGTTTTCTTTTGCATTAAGTCTTTTCTTTATATTTTCTAATAATTCATCGTTTAAGAATTTTTTAATTGATGATTGATATCCTTCTTCATTTAATTTTATAAAGCTTAGTGCTTTTAATCCATAATCTTTTGTAAAATCTTCGAGTTTAGAAATTTGCTTTCTTGAATAGTTTTCTGATTGTCCATTGAAATTAATTGCTCTTACAGAATGACCTTCTACAGTGTTGTCCTTGAATGCTTTAAATTCAGAGTCTTTAAATAAGTCAGATATATCATTTATACAAAATCCAAATCTTAAATCAGGCTTATCTGATCCGTATTTTTCCATAGCTTCTTTGTAATCTATTCTATCAAGTGGAAGCTTTAAATCATAATCTGTAAATTTATCAAATAATGTCTTTATCAATCCTTCATTTATAGAAAGTACATCCTCTTGATCTACAAAGCTCATTTCCATATCTAGCTGAGTAAATTCTGGCTGCCTATTAGCTCTTAAATCCTCATCTCTAAAGCATTTTACGACTTGGTAATATCTATCAAGTCCTGCAATCATTAGCATTTGCTTCATAAGTTGAGGTGATTGTGGTAGTGCATAGAATCTTCCCTTATTTACTCTTGAAGGTACAATATAATCTCTTGCTCCTTCTGGAGTTGGCTTTGTAAGCATTGGAGTTTCTACTTCAATGAAATTATTATCATACATATAATCTCTAATTGTCTTTACAACTTGTGCTCTTAGCTTTAATTTTCCTTGTGATTCAGGCTTTCTTAAGTCAAGATATCTATATTTTAATTTCATATTTTCAGATACATTATCATCATCTTTTATGTATATAGGTGGTGTGTTTGCTGTATCTAATATATTTAATTTATCTGCAATTATTTCGATATCTCCTGTTGGCATTTCTGGGTTTTTGGATTCTCTTTCAGAAACTTTTCCCTTAACTTCTATTACATATTCTTTTGAGATATCTTTTGTTTTTCCGTAGACTTTCTCATTTGATTGTCTAACTACAATTTGTGAGATTCCTGTTGTATCTCTAAGATCAATAAAGACCAATGATCCTAATTTCCTTATTATTTGAACCCATCCCATTAGGACGACTTCATCTCCTATATTTTCTTTTCTAAGCATTCCTGCCATGTTAGTTCTTTTAAATTCCATATATCCTCCTGTAACGAATTTGTATATTAATTAATAAATGGATTATTTTGCTTTTCAAATTCTATATTTGTCTCTACTCCATGTCCTGGTAAAAGAATTGTGCTATCATCATATATAATTAACTTATCTTTTATAGAAGCTATTATATCTTCATAGCTTCCTCCCTTTAGATCACTTCTTCCTATTGACATTCTAAAAATAGTATCTCCTACAAATATAAAGTCATCTATCTTATAGCTTATTGAATCTATGGTATGACCTGGAGTTTTTATTGCGAGAATATCAAATTTAGAAAATTTCTCATTGTCTTTTAGATATCTATCGATTTTTACTTGATCAATATCGTATCCGAAGTAATCTGTCAAATTATAAGTTGGATCATTGCATATATCTTTTGCATCTTCACTTGCATATACATCTACTTTGTATTTATCTACATAAAATTTAAGTCCCAAAATATGATCTATATGAGTGTGAGTTAGTAGTATAAACTTTATATCTATATCATTTTCTTCTATAAAATTTGTCACTTTATTGCTTTCGTATGGACAATCTACGATAAATCCTTTTTTATTATCATCATAACATACATATAGATTCGTTCCCATTGGACCAACGTCAAATCTTTCTACTTTCATTAATAAATCCTTTCACTATCAAGTTGAATTGTGCAAGGTCCATCATTTATAAGACTTACTTGCATATCAGCTCCAAATTCACCGGTTTTTACACAAAAACCATCATCTTTTAATCTTTGTATAACTAAATCATAGTAAGCTTTTGCTTTATCGCCATTACTTGATCTTATAAAGCTTGGCCTATTACCTTTTCTAACATCACCGTATAGAGTAAATTGGCTTACAACTAGTATTTCTCCTCCTACTTTATCTAATGATAGATTCATCTTTCCATCATCATCATAAAATACTCTAAGCTTTTCTATTTTCTTAGTTATATAATCAATATCTTTTACTTGATCGCTATCTGTCACTGCGACAAAAACCAAAAATCCTTTATCTATTTCAGATACTAACTTATTATCAATTTCTACTTTTGCTTTTTTTACTTTTTGAATTACTGCTCTCATTATCCCTTTTTCCTGTATACATCAATTACAAAGTCTTCTTCTTGTATCTTTTTGATAACATCTACAAGCTCTTCTGTGTTTTTGACATCCAATGTAAGTTCCATAGAAGCTGTTCCATCGTCGTTACTTTTTGCTTCCATCCTTGAAATATTAATTCCTTCATTTTTTATTATCTTGCTTATTTCTCCAAATTGTCCAATCTCTTCTATTACACTTATCTCAATTGTTACTGGGAATCTATCTGTATTTTCATTTTCCCAATACACATCTATAAGTCTACTAGGCGAATTTAAGCTTGTTATATTAGGACAATTTCTAAGGTGTACTGATATTCCTCTTCCTCTTGTTATATATCCTATAATTTTATCTCCTGGAACAGGATTGCAGCATTTTGCAAATTTAACTTCTATATCTTCATCGAAATCTCTAACTCTTACGCCATTTTTAGGTCTTTTCTTTTGGCTATCATGATTTAAATCGACTTCTATAAGATCTTTTTTTGCTTCTTCTTCATACTTTTGTTTAAGCTTTGGAATTATCTGACTTGTATTTGTTGATCCAAATCCAATAGATGCAAACATATCTTCTGTAGATGCGAATGCAAGCTTTTCGCTTATATCATCTAGCCACTGTGTTTTCATTAGAGATTTGTAGTTATTTGAAACTTTCTTTATATCTCTAATTAATATTTCTCTTCCAATTTCGATATTCTTTTCTTTTTCATTCTTTTTAAAATACTGCTTTATCTTAGTCTTTGCTTGATTGCTTCTTACTATATTTAGCCAATCTCTACTTGGACCACTTGAATTTTTAGATGTAAGTATTTCTACTACATCTCCATTTTTTAGTTTTTGATCAATTGGTACTATTCTTCCTGATACTTTAGCTCCTATACAACTATTTCCAACATCTGTATGGATCCTATAAGCAAAATCTATAGAGCAGCTTCCTGATGGAAGACTATACAAATCTCCTCTTGGCGAATAGACATATATTTCATCTGCAAATATATCGTCTTTTAGCTTTTTCATAAACTCTTTATCGTCTATCTTATCTCCATTTTCTTGCCTTATATCTAAGATTTGTCTTATTATTGTAAGTTTATGATCAAATTTATCTGATTTATTCTTTCCTTCTTTGTATTTCCAGTGAGCTGCAATTCCGTATTCTGCTTCTTTGTGCATATCTTCTGTTCTAATCTGGATTTCAAAAGGTGCTCCATCTTTTCCAAATACTGTTGTATGGATTGACTTATATCCGTTTGATTTGGGTTGACCTATATAGTCTTTTATCCTATTTGGAACAGGCTTCCATATTGCATGAACTCTTCCCAAGACATTATAGCAATCAGCAATTGTCTTTACGATTATTCTTACTGCTGTTAAATCATATATCTGATCAAATTCTATATTTTGTTTATACATTTTCTTATAGATTGAATACAAACTTTTGGGTCTTCCATTAACTGTATACTCTATATTTGCCTCATCTAAGACTTCTTTTATCTTCTCTATGATTTTATTGATGTATTCTTCTCTTTCGGCTCTCTTTTTATTTACCATCTCTGCTAGTTCATAGTATACTTCTGGCTCTTTATATCTTAGACACAAATCCTCAAGTTCCCATTTTATTGTGTATATGCCAAGTCTATGAGCTATCGGAACATAAATTTCTAGAGTTTCTGTTGCAGTTTTTATTTGCTTTTCTTTTGTCTTATATTCAAGAGTTCTCATATTATGGAGCCTATCGGCTAATTTTATAAGGATTACTCTTACATCCTTTGTCATAGCCATTACCATTTTTCGCATGTATTCTGCTTGCTTTTCTTCTTTTGATCTAACCTTTAGATTCTTAAGTTTTGTAACTCCATCTACTAGAAAAGTTATTCTCTTGCCAAATAGTTCTTCCATCTGTTCATAAGTTACATCGGTATCTTCTAGGATATCATGCATAAGTCCTGCACAGATTGTATCATCATCTAGCCCCATTTCGCATAAAGTTCTGGCAACAGCTATGGGATGAATAAAGTAATCTTCTCCAGAATTTCTCTTTTGTCCTCTGTGTTTTAATTCTGCAAAATCATAAGCTTTCTTTATTAAATCAATATCTGCATCTTTGTCATTTGCAAGTATTTCTTTTTTTAATTTTATAAATTCCTCTTTAAAATCTGTCGCCATACTATCTCCTACCTTATATCTATCATGCGAAGTTGTAGAGTTTTTACTCCTTTATATTCATTAATATCCGGATAATATACTATATCAAACTTTCTTTTTCCCTTATTATAATTATCTTTTATATATTCATAATCATCTTTTGCAAAAAACTTTATGGAATTTAGATCTCTGTTGTTCTTACTAAATACTATTTTCATAGTATCTTTATTTTTGCCAAGCATTCTGATACTTTTTATGGAAATATCCTTATCTGCAAAAACAGGCTTGGGATTACTTTTACCAAAAGGCCTTAAGTCAGATAAACTTTCTGCAAATTCCAATGAAAGCTTAGATATGTCTAATTTTACATCTATGTTTATAATCTCTTCAAAATCTGATTCTTGTAACTTTGAATTATCATTTAGAAATTTTCTAAAATCATCGATTTTGTCTATTTCAATTGAAAGTCCACAAGCCATTGGATGTCCTCCAAAAGATACTAGATTATCAGAATAAGGGAAAATTTCTGAATAAATATCATAAGCTTCTATAGATCTTCCAGATCCTTTTGCTATATTTTCTTCACTGCTATTTGAAAGAACAATAGCAGGTCTTTGATATTTCTCCTTGATTCTTCCTGCAACTATTCCACATATACTTTCTTCTATGTCTGGACAATATACAACTATAATATCATCTTTTGATAGATTGTTTTCTTCTATTATACTTATTGCAGTATCCAATCCATTTTCTGTAAGAATCTTTCTTTCCTTATTAAGCTCAACAAGATTTCTTGCATATTCATAAGCTCTATCTTTGTCATCTTCCAGAAGCATTTCAACTGCAAATTTTGCAGATGATAATCTTCCTGTTGCATTAATGCAAGGGCCTATTACAAATCCAAGAGTATAAGAATCGACCTCTTTATTCCAAGAATTTGCATCAAGTAATGCTTTTATTCCAAGCTTACTTGTATTATTAATCCTTCTTAGCCCTTCTTTTACAAAGATTCTATTCTCATCTACAAGACTTACTATATCGCATACCGTACCCATAGCTACATACTCTAATAGAGAATACAAATACTCATCTTCTCCTCCTAAAGTTATAAAAAGTGCTTCTATTAATTTAAAAGAAACACCTGCACCGCAAAGATCATCAAATGGATATGTTGAATCAAGTCTTTTGGGATTTATGACAGCATCTGCATTTGGTAATATTTGGTCAATCCAACCATCCTTTTCTTCTTTTTTGATCTGATGGTGATCTGTTAGAATTACCTTTATCCCTTCTTTTTTTAATAAATCTATTTCATCAAATGCACTTATCCCATTATCACAAGTTATTACAAGCTTTACCCCATCTTCTTTGGCCTTTTTGACCATATTAAAGCTTACTCCATAACCATCTGTAACTCTATCTGGAATATCGTAATCAATATTATCATAAAAATACGAAATACCTTCAACAAGGGTAGTAACAGAGCTTATTCCATCTTGATCATAATCTCCAAATATTCTTATCTTTTCATTGTTCTCCATACTTTCTGCAATAATATCTATGGCTTTATCCATATCATTTAACAAAAACGGATCATGCAATTTAGAAAGATCAGGATTTATGAACATATCAACTGTATTATTATCTATAATATCTCTATTTGCCAAAATAAGTGCTTGAAGTTTTGTTATTCCATTTATTCTTATATTATTTTTATAATTGCTTTTCTTATTGTATATAAACCGTCTACTCATTATTCTCCTTAATATAAACAATTATACCTTTTTTTGCGATTATATAAAGAAGGACCTTACAGGTCCTCTACTATATCTTCTATGCTATTTCTATCTATTTCTATGAAAGAATCTTTACCTGTTTTTATCAAGGCTGTGTATTGATTTAACTCTACTACTTTCCCATAGATTCCAGATTTTGTCTTTATTCTATCTTGCAAAGATAGATTTTTTTTAATATAATCTTTCTTTTCTTTAAGCTTTCTTTCTTCTTTATAGACTAGAAAATAATATAAAACAACGGCAATTATAATTAGAATATATTCTGTTTTCATATTAATAGCCGTATTTCTTATAAAATTCTCTCTTAAAATCTATAAATGAATCCTCTTTTATAGCTTCTCTTACATCTTCACACATCTTTAGAAGAAAGTACAAATTATGATAGCTTAGTAGCATTGATGCAAGTATTTCATTTACATTTACAAGATGTCTTATATAAGCTCTAGTGTAGTTTTTGCAAACTTTGCAATCACATTGGCTATCTAAAGGTGTAAAATCTTCACTGTATTTTGCATTTCTTACTACTAGTTTTCCATGAGATGTAAGTGCTGTGCCATTTCTTGCAATTCTTGTTGGAAGAACACAATCTGCCATGTCAATTCCTGCTTCAAATGATTCAAGAAGATAATCAGGAGTTCCAACTCCCATATTATATCTTGGCTTATCTTCTGGCAAAAATGGAATCGTAAATTTCAAAATATCGACCATCATTTCCTTGGTTTCTCCAACTGATAATCCTCCTATGGAGTATCCATCAAAGCCCATTTCTACGGTTTTTTTGGCTGATATTTCTCTTAAATCCTTATACATTCCACCTTGTACTATTCCAAATAAAGCTTGGTCTTTGTGAGAGTTTTCTTTGTGATATATAAGTCCTCTTTTTGCCCATCTTAGAGTTCTTTCCATTGAATTTTTTACATATTCATATTCTGAAGGATAAGAAACACATTCATCAAAGCTCATCATTATATCTGAATGGATGTCGTTTTGAATTTCTATTGATTTTTCCGGAGTGAATAGATGTTTTGATCCATCTATATGTGATCTAAACTCAACTCCATTTTCTGAGATTTTTCTAATTCCAGAAAGTGAGAAAACTTGAAATCCACCGCTATCTGTTAGAATCGGTCTATCCCAATTCATGAATTTGTGCAATCCTCCAGCTTTTCTCATAATATCCATTCCAGGTTTTAGATACAAATGATAAGTATTTCCAAGAATTATTTGGGCATTTATCTCCTTTAAAGAGTCAACTGTCATAGCTTTTACACTTGCACGAGTTCCAACAGGCATAAATATTGGTGTCTGTATATCTCCATGAGCTGTATGGATTACTCCAAGTCTTGCATTTGTGTATTTATCTTTTTTTATTAATTCATATTTAAATGTCATCTAATCTCCTATTTAAGAAACATACAATCGCCAAAACTATAGAATCTAAATCCATCTTCTACAGCCTTTTTGTAAGCATTTAGAATGATTTCTCTTGATGAGAATGCACTTACAAGCATTATTAGGGTTGATTTTGGCAAATGGAAATTTGTTATAAGGCAATCTACTACATTGTACTTAAATCCAGGATATATAAATATATCCGTCCATCCAGAATCTGCTCTAATCTCTCCACATTTCTTATAAACTGATTCTAAAGTTCTAATAGATGTTGTACCTGTTGCTACTACTCTTTTGCCATTTCTTCTAGTTTCATTTATTATATCGGCACTTTCTTTTGTAAGTGTATAAAATTCAGAATGCATCTTATGATCTTCTATATTATCTTCACTTACTGGTCTAAATGTTCCAAGTCCTACATTTAGTGTAATATATACTAATTTTATACCTTTATCTTCGATTTTCTTTAATAACTCTTTTGTAAAATGCAATCCTGCTGTTGGTGCTGCAACAGATCCTGGATTTTTGGCATAAACTGTCTGATATCTCTCGCTATCCTCAAGTTTTTCTGTAATATATGGAGGTAGTGGGACATTTCCCAATCTATCTAGTATTTCTTCAAAAATCCCATCAAAATTAAACTTTACTATTCTATTTCCATCTTCTTTTATGTCAATTACATCACAGGAAAGTTCTTCAGAAAATATACAGTGAGCGCCGATTTTCATCTTTTTGCCAGGCCTTACTAGAACCTCCCAGTTATTATCTCCTACATCCTTTAATAAGAATACTTCAATCTTTTCTTGTTTATCTTCTCTATGTCCAAAAAGTCTTGCAGGTATTACCCTTGTATCATTCATTACAAGGCAATCCCCCTCTTCTAAATAGTCGATTATATCATAAAAGTGCTTTTCTTCTATTTCTCCTGTCTTTCTATCTACAACCATCATTCTAGAAAAATCTCTTCTATCTGATGGATGTTGAGCTATTTGTTCTTTTGGTAAATAATAATCAAAATCTTCTGTATTCATCTATTCTCCTTCGTATTTCAAATTATAATGTTCGTATGCTTTTCTAGTTAATTTTCTTCCTCTTGGAGTCCTTGCTATGAATCCTATTTGAAGAAGATATGGCTCATATACATCTTCTATTGTCACATTTTCAATTCCTGTTTGGGCTGCTAATGTATCAATTCCAACAGGGCCTCCATTGTAGTTTTCATACATGGTATAGATTATCTTCTTATCCATATTATCTAATCCCATATCGTCTATTTCAAGCAAATTAAGACCTTCTCTTGAGGTTTCTAGATTGATATTTCCATCTTTTTTTACAACGGAATAATCTCTTACCCTTTTTAATAATCTATTTGCAATTCTAGGTGTTCCTCTGCTTCTTCTTGCAATCTCTCTTGCTCCATCATCTGAAATATTAATATCAAGTATATTTGCAGATCTTTTTACTATTTCTTTTAAATCATTTTGATTATAAAGATTAAGAGAAAGCAATACTCCAAATCTATCTCTTAAAGGTGCAGATAACATTCCACTTCTAGTTGTTGCTCCAACTAATGTGAATTTCTCAAGATCTATTCTTATAGACTGAGCGTTAGGACCTTTTCCAACTATTATATCCAAGGCATAATCTTCCATAGCAGGATATAAAATCTCTTCAACTGTTCTATTTAGCCTATGAATCTCATCTATAAATAGCACATCTCCCGCCTTTAGATTTGTAAGTATGCTTGCAAGATCTGATGGTCTTTCTATAGCAGGACCTGATGTTATTCTTATATTAACTCCAAGCTCTGTTGCTATTATATTTGATAAAGTGGTTTTACCAAGCCCTGGAGGTCCTTGCAAAAGCACATGATCCAATGCTTCTTTCCTTTTTAATGATGATTGTATAAAAATCTCTAGTTTCTCTTTTACGCTATCTTGTCCTATGTAATCTTTTAACCATCTGGGTCTAATGGATTTCTCGTTTGTATCATCTTCTAAAAGATGAGCAGAACCTACTATCCTCTTATTCTCATCATACATAATTCTTTCCTAACATTTTCATACTTTCTCTAATTATCTCTTCTAGACTCATATTCTTTGTATCTAGTTTATGAAATACATCTTTTATATCATTTCTTGGATATCCTAAGTTAATCAAAGCATCAAATGCAGCTTCATTATCTCCATTTTCTACGTAATTGTCATAAGAATTACTGTCTTTTTCGCTATCTATTACAAATCCCAACTTCTTAATAGAATCTTTAAGATCTAATATTATCATTGAGGCTGTTTTTTTTCCAACACCTTTTGCCTTAGTTAATGTGTTGATATCATTTGTCAAAATAGCATTTTTGATGTCATTTATAGAAAGAGTTGATAAGATTTTTATTGCATTCTTAGGACCTATTGATGATACCAAGATCAATAAGTTAAACATCTCAAGTTCTTCTTTTGTACTAAATCCATAAAGCGAAATGTCATCTTCTCTAACTTGCATACTTGTATAGATCTTGTATTCATTGTTGATTTCAAAATCTCTTAATGAATTTAAAGATGTCTTTATCATATAGCCTATATTGTTATTTTCTACTATGATATAATCTTCTGTCGTGTATTTTATATCTCCTATAATATATGAAATCATATTCTAAATTCCTCTTTAAATCTTTGGCTAAAACAATGACATAAGCTAACTGCAAGAGCATCTGCTGCATCATCTGGCCTTGGTAATTTGTCCAAATTTAAAAGCGTCTTTACAGTAAGTTGCATTTGTTTTTTGTCTGCTCTTCCATATCCTGTAATAGCCTGCTTTATCTGAAGTGGAGTATACTCATAGATTGGCAAGTTGTTGTTTTCTGCACATAGCACTTGCACGCCCCTTGCATGCCCTACTTCAATTGCCGTTTTTACATTTTTATTAAAAAAAAGTTCCTCTATTGCAAACTCATCTGGCTTGTACTCATTTATTATATCATTAAGATTGTCATATAAAATCTTTAATCTCTGTGTAGTTCTAGTCTTTGATGAAGTACTTACTACCCCGTATTCAATCATTTTAACCCTATTTGATTTAAATTCAACTACTCCATAACCCATAAGTGCAATACCAGGATCTATTCCCAAAACTATCATATTTTCCTTTCCCAATAAAAAACGGGCTAATTATTAGCCCTAATCATATCTTTTAAGCACAGCTTCATTTAACGCATACCAATACGACTCACAGAAAACATCTATTATTTTGTTGGTCATATAGGTTAGAATTTTTTTGTAGAGGTTTTCTAATTCTCTAAGACTTAGATTGGCATTTTTCTTATTATCCTCTCCAAAAAAACTAAGCTGATTATCTATATTTAAATCTAAATTCATTATCTTATTCTTATAGAGCTTGTCTGAATATCTAATGCATTTTTCCTTTAAGCTATCAATAAGCTTTTTATCCGATAATATCTTTCTATAGACATAATACTTTGTTTCCAATACTTCTTTGCTATTATCTTCTTCAAAAAGCTCTTTTTTGCCAAATAAAAAAGAACTATCGTATTTTTCTAAAGCAAATTCTTCTAATTTCTTAATTAATTTGTCGTCTTCAAAAGCCAATTTATACGCAGAAAAATTAGTAGATAATTCATATCTATTTATATCATCTGTTATAAGCTTTCTTATAGCAAGAATAATATAAGGCTCATTTTCTTTGTCACAAAGGAGTTTTTTCACATTAGAAATTATGTAATCGACGCAAGAATACTTAGGATTGATATAAGTTGCAAAATTCTTGTTCTCAAACATGGATACTAGAATATGTAGCGAATTCGAATCATTATTATATAAAAAATCATATTCAAGCTCTTGTTCAATTTTTAATTGATCGTTTTCGGCTAAACCCATATTCCCCTCCTCAGTTATTTATTCCATTCTAACACAAAACTAAATTAATTTATTTATGTATATTTTGACCGAATAAAATATAAATAAACAAAAAGAATAAAAAAGCCGATTAATTCATATTATTGAATAATATTCATAAAAATCAGCCTTATCTTTGACATGCAATTAATTTTATACAATTTAAAATTTTTGAAAATTAAAGTGATTTCCAGAAAGCATAAAAGAATATCTTACATCTTTTCTCTCAACAAATACCTTAACTTTCTCTCTCATATTACTATCTGCAGACATTCTTTCTATAAATTCATAGCTAGGATTAACTGCTACAGGATTCCCTACGGCCTTTAGCATAGTAAAATCTCCGTTAGTATCTCCATAAGCAAAAGAATTTTTAACATCTACATTATACTTATCTATAAGATACTTTATAGCCTTCTTTTTATTAGAAGAATCCCACATAGGTACAACCTTACCTGTAAACCTATCATTTTCATCAAAAATATACGTCGTTCCAATGCTCTCATCTGCATGATAGTATTTTGCAAACTCATCTACAAGAAAATCAGGAGAGCCAGATACGAAAAATATCTTAAATCCATTTTCTTTATGGTTTGCAATGGCATTTCTTGTTATTCTATATACTATATCTTTATTCCTACTTATAACCTCTCTTGATAGCTCTTGTATAAAATCTCTTCTTATTCCCTTTAATTTGTCTTGGTATTGAGTAGTAAGAGCTAAAAGATAATTATCATATTCTCCATATCTTTTATCATATTGATCATATAAAGGCTTTATTTGATCATACCAAATGTCAGGATCAATAATTCTTCTTTTTACCAAAAGCTTGAATTGCTCTACCAAAAGGCTAGATCTAAACAAAGTACCATCTATATCGAAAAAAGCAGCTCTGGTCATTTGTCTATTTTTTTCCATCTTCTTTTCCATAAGTCTCATAACTTCTCTTAATACTATCTATAATATCAATTATAAATCCAGTACATACTCCTACAAATCCGCATGAAGCAAGGATTACTCCAATCCACGCTGTAACAAGTCCCTTAGGAGTTGTAAAAATACTATAGGAATATATTCCATCTATAAGCGCAAGAACTAAAAGAATAATTCCTAGTATATATTTCGTAAACTTTCTATCTGATAAGAAAAGGTATATAAGTATTGTAACAACAATACTGACCAAGCATAAAATCGGCAATATAAAAGTATCTCTTCCATATTGTGATATTAAATTAATTAAACTTGACATGGTGCCTCCTCATGTTATTATAACATATATTTATCAAAAAGTGATTTTCTTAACATCTAAAATTCCATCATGAGTATTGCAAAGCATCATAGATTTCTTAGAATCTCGTGGTAGAGAAGGACTACCAGGATTTAGTAATCTTACAGATAGCAAAGTCTCATCCACATATAAATGATTATGGCCAAAAATTGCCACACTACAGCCTTTCTTCTTTGCGGTTATGGCAAGCTTCTCATATCCAAAATGAATATTTTCTCTATGGCCATGAGTAATATAAATATTTATACCATCAACATTTATAACCATAAATTCTGGATTTATATTATCATAATAATCATTATTACCCTTTACACATTTATAACTAATCCCTGTAATATATGATATTTCCTCAGCATCAGATGTATAATCTCCTGCATGAATAAAAAAATCAACTTCATTATCTAATAAAAAAGAAACTACATCATCAATTGAAGAATGAGTATCACTAATTATTGCAAACTTCATAATTATCTAGAATAAATTCTCTAAATTTTCTAAGAGCATTTGCTCTATGGCTTATCTTATTTTTTTCTTTTGCACCCATTTGAGAAAAGCTTAAGTCATAATCTTTTGGCTTAAATATACTATCATATCCAAAGCCACCTTCTCCCATCTCTTGTTTAAGAATTTCTCCATCAATCCTTCCAGAAAAGAAATTAATATCATTTCCATCTACAAATGAAATCACTGTTTCAAAATAAGCATTCCTATTTGCAATACCTTCTAGATTATCTAAAAGTTTCTTTCTATTTTTCTTATCATTAGCATCATAACCTGCATATCTATGACTTTTAACTCCAGGCTTACCATCTAAACTTTTTACAAAAAGTCCGGTGTCATCTGCAATGGTTGGAGTTTTCACTATATCATACAAACTCTTAGCCTTCTTGTAGGAGTTATCCTTTAGAGTATCACCATCTTCATTAACTTCAAAATTATCAATTCCAAAATCCTTTGGAGTCAAAAATTCTATATTAGTATCTCTAAAAATCTCTTTAAATTCTTTTATCTTGTTTTTATTTCCACTTGCTATTACTATTTTCATAATTAACCTCTAAGAATAATTTTACTTTTAAATTGTGATATTATCAAAAATAATATAGAAAAATCAATAATATCATTTACTAATATATATCTTTCTTATTAAATATAATAAAACTAGCAAATATAGATACAAAAAGATAAATAAGCGCTATAATTAAAGATCTTATATATAAATCATCACTACTTTCAATAGATAAAAGCACAATATTTCCAGATACAAGATAATTCATTATAGAAAAAGATGAACCATTAGATATATTATGAACTATGCTATCAACTATTTGTAATATTCCAGCTGATTCAAGCAATCCTACTAAAAGGGTAACTGCTGAATTTCTTATTAAATAAGCTAATAGCATTATAATTACGCTAAAAGATAGATATAAAAGATATTCTGTTAAAATATATTTTATAAATAATCCAATATTATCAAATCTCAAGTATCCTTCCATAATATAAAAAGATAAGGACATAACTAAAAAATTTATCAAAAAAATCATAAAGCAAAATATAGCAATTGTAACCAACTTTCCAAATATGAGTTCTATTTTTTTCGGAAATGCTGAAGCTAAATTCTTCAAAAAACTTGTTTTTATCTCTTCTCCTATATATAAGATTACAAAAATCGTTTGAAACATCAACAAAATTTTGCTTTGAATATTTCTCATAAATAATTCAGTTATAGGTATATATCCTATATCGCACCATTTGGGTATAACACTTCCTATATATATTCCCCAATTAACTTGTTCAAATGTTTGTTTTAGCTCTTCTAATGCACCTTTATTATTAATATAATAATTAAAATCTGCTGTAGTCATAAAAACAGATCCTATTATCATAATGCTACTAATTATTATAATTATCCATGGATATTTATTTTTTCTAAGTCTATATAATTCTAAACTAATAGCTCTTTTCATTTTTTATCATCTCCATATAATAATCTTCAAAACTTGTTTCCTCTAGGGAAATTGATTCCACATCAATTTTAGAATTTACCAATAAATTGTTTATTATATTTCTCTTGTCAAAATAATCATTTAAAATGATTTTTTTATTATCAATTATAATATTTTTATATCCATTATTTGTAAGAATATTTGAAGCTTCTTTTAAATTTCTTGTAATTATTTCTATTCTTAAACCACAATTTTTATGTAAATCTTCCTTACTAAATTCTGTTATCAATTTCCCTTTTGAAATTATCCCAAAATCCGTCGCAACTTTAGATAATTCTTCTAATATATGACTTGATATTAAGATTGTAATATTATATTTGTGATTAATCTCTTTTAAAGTATTTCTTATATCAACGATTCCTCTAGGATCTAGTCCATTTATAGGCTCATCTAATATTAATATCTTGGGAAATCCAATAAGTGCCATAGCTATGCCAAGCCTTTGCTTCATACCTAAAGAGAAATTTTTGATTTTCTTTGCCTTAACATCTTCTAATCCTACTATTTGAAGAATTTCTTCTATATGATTAGAATCTTTTATGTCATAGGCTAAACATTTTATTTTCAAATTTTCATAAGCATTTAAATTAGGATAAAGAGCTGGAGATTCTATGAGATTTCCGACCTTTCTAAACTCTTTGGAGCTTCTTTGAACTTCATTTCCAAATAATTTTATACTACCTGTTGTCTTATTCGATAATCCAGCAAGCATTCTCATAAGAGTAGATTTCCCAGCGCCATTTTCTCCTACCAATCCATATATGGAATTATTTTTAATAGTTAAATTTATGCTATCTACGGCTTTAAATTTTCCAAATTCTTTTGTCAAATTATTTGTTTCTAACACTTTTTCATACATTTAAAACCTCCAATAATATTTATTTCATCTATATAATAACATCAATAATTCATATAGTCAATTTTTATATAAATATAATTTATTTTATGCTTTCAAATATTTAATTTTATTGATTAAATGTTTAAATATTTTTAAGTATAAATGAAGGTTTATCTAAATAAAAAATCTCTAGATCTAATCTAGAGACTTAAAAATTTAAAATATATTTTTATTTTTTGTTTCTATCAATAAAACTTTCTAATAGAGATAAAGTAGTTATTGATCCTACTCCCTTCCTATATGTTATTATATCTAAATCCATATCTTTTATAGATTCTAGATTGATATCTCCAAATATCTTTCCACCTTTAAAATCAATCCCAACATCTATAATACATTGTCTGTCAGTAAAATATCTACTATCAAAGTAATTTGCCTTACCAATAGCACTTATAAATATATCCGAATTTTTTATTGTATTTATTTCATCCATAGTCTTTGAATTAAGAAGAGTAACTGTTGCCTTTCTCTTATTTAATATCATGCTAAGCGGTTTTCCAACTACATTTGTACTATTTGCAATTGCAACTTTTTTGCCAACTAAATCTATATTGTAATAGTCTATAAATTTCATTACTGACCTTGCAGTTTGCGGAAGATTATCTTCTTTTTTATCCATTACTTTTCCAAGAGAATCATAACTAAAGCAATCGAGATCTTCTAATTCTATATTTTCTCTTAGATAAGATATATCTATATTATCTCTTACAGGTTGTGCTATAATATATCCTCCTACATCTTTAGATTCATTTATATAGTTTAATATATCTATGTGATTTTCATCTTTATCAAATTCTTTATTTATATAATTTATATTAAATTCTTCACATCTTTTTATTATTGACTTTATATACTTTCTTGTAGAAGGATTGGGGGATTGCGATATAATAAGAAGTTTTTTTGATACATTATGATTTTCTAATTTTTTTATAATTTCTTTTTTTATAGGGTCTGAGACCAGTATATTCATATCTTTCCTCACAAAAAAAGAGCTGTCATAAGACAGCCCTGTATTTTACTAGAATATTCTTCTTGCTCCAGCAATTACACTTTGATTGTATGAATCATATACATTTCCGTATACTACTCCTACTCCAGGACTTGAAGAATGAACGTATGTTCCATCTGAACTTACTATTATACCTACGTGGCTTATTCCTCCACCATAGTTAAAGAATACTAAGTCTCCTGGTTGTAAATTATTCATATCTACTGAATAACCATTATAGAATTGTTCATAAGAAGATCTATTAAGTGTTATTCCTGCTTGTTGATATACATAATAAACTAGTCCTGAACAGTCAAATCCTACAGATGGATCACTTGATCCCCATGAATAAGGATAGCCTACAAATTGTTGTGCAAGGCTTGCAACTGCATATCCTGATGCAGATACTCCTGGATTATATTGACCTTCTACATCTGAACTTTGATTATCTTCTTCATAAGTTGGTTCTTCTTCCTCAACTACTGGATCTGGTGCAACTTCTGTATCTGATAAGAAATCAAAGCTTACATAAGCTGTTCTTCCATTATAAGTAAATTCTAACCAGCCATCTTTTACAATTCCTGATAATTTATCACCTTTATAAGCTGTTCCTAATCTCTTATAATCTGTTGATGGGCCTGTTCTTACATTAAGATCAGATGTTACCCAACCTGTATATTCATAACCATAATCCTCTTGAGGTTGTTCTACTTCTTCCTCTTCTTGTTCTTGAGGTTGTTCTTCAACTACTGGATCTGGTGCAACTTCTGTATCTGATAAGCAATATACATTTACATATAATGTTTTTCCGTTGAGATTTACTTCTAGCCATTCTCCTTTTAGAATACCTGATAGTTTTTCTCCTTTAGTAACAACTGTTTCTATGTCACTATCTGTACTAGGTGCTGTTCTTACATTTAATGCATTTACATCTACCCAGCCTGTATATTCAATAGCTTCTTCTGTTTCTTCTTGAGGCTCTTCTACTTCTTCCTCTTGCTCTTCTTGTTCTTGAGGTTGTTCTACTTCAGGCTTTTCTATTTCTTCATCTGCAAGGTAACTAGCGTTTACATAAAATACGCTTCCATCTTCATTTGTTACTTCTAGCCATCCGTCTTTTAGAACTCCTGATAATTTGTCGCCTTTTGTGAAGGTTGAAACTATATCACTTTCTTCATTTGCTTCACTTCTTGCATTTAAGCTTTCTACATTTACCCAGCCTGTGTATTCAATAGCTTCTTCTACTACTTCTTCTTCGACTGGTTCTTCTTCTACTATTTCAGGTTTTTCATCAACTAAGTAATCTGCTAATATGTAGTTACCATCATTTGTTACAACCCAACCATCTTGTAGATAACCTTGTACTTCATCTCCATAGCCTAAGATATCTACTATATTTGAATCATCATATACATTAGCCTCGCTTCTTACATTTAAGCTTGCTACATTTACATATTTTACTACATAAATGGCTTCTTGTTGAGGCTCTTCTTCTACTACTGGTTGTTCTTCTACTTCTTCAGGAACATATTGTATTGTAGTTTCTGCTTTTACAGGAGTTTTTTCTTTAGTCTCTCCTCCTACTTTAGTTCCTTTAACGTCATTTGTATATTTTGAGCTTGCTTTTGATTTTTTGGCTAAGTTCTCATACTTTCTATAAGTATCTGAAGTAACCTTGCTTTCATAACTTATTTGATCAGCCAAATTCTTATCATTGTTGTCTAGTTTTGATACTGCTGATCCATATGCTGTTGCTCCAATAGCAAGTGACGCTATAATTCCAACAGATGTCCCTAATTTCTTCTTGTCCATTGTTTCCTCCGATATTTGGCTTAATAATTATTAACTACATCTATAATAAGTCTTTATAATAATAAAGTCAAGAAAAGTTACAAAAAAATTACACAAAAAGTTACATTTCTGTGATACTTTTTGTGTAAATTTTGTAATTTTCCCAATTTATATAAACTTTCTTGTGTAAAAACTATGAATTTGTTACATATGTTACACTGGAAACATTTTTTTAATTTTTAGAGTAAATCTATAAGCCGTGTTTTGTATTAGATAATCATCTATCTAGTTATACTGTCACCAGTATATTCAAGCGAGTTACCATTCTGGAAGATGACGAGCAGCCATCTTTTTTCTCCTACTTACTCTTGCACCGGAAGGGGTTTACATAGCAGAATTATCGCTAATTCTCTGGTGAGCTCTTACCTCGCCTTTCCACCCTTGCCATAATGGCGGTATATCTCTGTTGCACTATCCTTAAAGTCGCCTTCACTAAACGTTATTTAGCTTCCTTGCTCTGTGGTGCACGGACTTTCCTCGTATTGCTACGCGATTATCTGATTTACTCCAAGGGCTATTCTACCATAATTCTTTTTATTTGTAAATTAAATAAATTCTCTAAAGTTATCTGTTTTAGAAAAAGTATATGTTTTTATATCACACATTCTCTCAATTTCTTCTTGTAATTTATAGATTATATGGTTTTCTGATGCAAAATGTCCTGGATCTATTACAATAAGACCCTTTTCTATTGCATCCATTGCCTCATGATATTTGACATCTGCTGTTAGTATTGCATCGCTATTTTTCTCTATTGCTTTGTCAAACAATGATGCTCCTGATCCTCCACATACAGATACTACTTTTAATATCTTTTCTCTATCCCCATATATTATTACGCCATTTGCTTCTAATATTTCTTTTACTTTCTTAGAAAATTCAAATGCCGATATATCATCTACTCTTCCAACTCTTCCAAGACCTGAGCTATCTAGTACATTTGTATCTTTTATATCAAGGATTTTGCATAGATTATCATTTACTCCACATTCTGCAATATCAAGGTTTGTATGCATGGAAAATAAGGCTATATCATTTTTTAAGCAAAGCTCAAGTTTTCTATAATAAGTTTCTCTTAGATCAATTCTTTTTGTAGCATTAAATAGATATGGGTGATGAGTTATTATAAGATTGCAATTATTTTCTATTGCCTTTTCTATTGCTCCTATTTCAAGATCAAGACTTATCATTACATTTTCTAATTTTCTATTTATATTTCCAAACTGAAGTCCAGAGTTATCCCATTCTTCTTGAAGTTCCAAAGGATACTTTTCTTTTAACATATATAGTAGATCTTTTATCTCCATTTATCATAAACCTCCTCTATTGCTTTGATTCTCTCCTCTATTATATCTAGCCCCTCTTTTGATTTAGAATTTTTAATTATATCTTCTCTAAATTTCAGATTCTTTTTATATTCTTTTTCTAGCTTTTCTACTAACAAAGGATTCTTGTTACAAATATTATCTTTCCCATAATAAATTTCAGATAGATCGTAGTTTTCTTTCTTGCCACTTTTCACTTTCATAATATCATAGTATTTTCCTTTTTCATATACTATAAAGTCTTTTTCTATCCAAAAATCATTGTCGTTAAGGTATTTTCTAAGCTTTTCATTTGCTATATTGCTTTCTATTATCATATAATCTAGGCTTTTTGCAAAACAGAGATTTTTATCTATTATATCTATTATTGTTATAGCTCCCATTCCTGCAATTATTGCTATCTGATTAGATCTTTTTTCGATACCGCAAAATCCATCGGTCACTTTCGTTTCTATAATATCTTTGTATGGCTCAAACTCTTTTGAATTTAATTTATTTAGTGAATTTTCCGATATATCTGTAGCTAAAATTTTATTTGTTATTTTATTTTTTGCCAAAAACAAGGGTACCAACCCATGATCGGTACCCACATCAATAACATATTTGTCTTTTTCTACAAGCTTTGATATCTCATATAGACGTTTTTTTATTCTCATTGTAAAAAGTCCTTTAATCTATCTGATTTATTAGGTGCTTTTAGTTTCCTTAAAGCTTTAGCCTCAATCTGTCTAATTCTCTCTCTTGTAACGTCAAATTCTTTGCCTACTTCTTCTAATGTTCTTGGAGTTCCATCAGTTAGTCCAAATCTAAGCTGTAGGACTCTTTTTTCTCTATCTCCTAGACAGTTTAATACATCATTTAGCTGTTCTCTAAGCATTGAGTAGTTTGTTGCATCATCTGGTGACACTGCTGTATCATCTTCTATGAAATCTCCCAAATGACTATCTTCTTCCTCACCTATAGGCGTTTCAAGAGATACTGGTTCTTGAGCTATCTTTCTTATATCTTGTACCTTTTCGACTTCTATTCCCATCGATTGTGCGATTTCTTCATTTGATGGATCTCTTCCCAAATCTTGGACTAATTGTCTTTGTACTCTTACAAGCTTATTTATTGTCTCTACCATGTGTACAGGTATTCTTATGGTTCTTGCTTGATCTGCAATTGCTCTTGTTATAGCTTGTCTTATCCACCAAGTCGCATAAGTTGAAAACTTAAATCCTTTGTTGTAATCATACTTATCTACAGCTTTCATAAGACCCATGTTACCTTCTTGAATCAAATCAAGAAAGCTCATTCCTCTTCCGACATATCTTTTTGCAATTGATACTACAAGTCTAAGATTTGTTTCAGCAAGCTTTTCTTTTGATCTTTTCGCTTCAAAACTTAGCTTTTTAAGTGATTTTATATCATTTCCATCTAAATCTTTGCCTTCTAGTATCTTTACAGATAGATCTCTTTTTTCTATTAATTCATCAATCTTATTATAGTCATCATTTGTAAGAGGTTCATTTTCAAGGATTTGTTTTGATTTATCAGAAAAATAAATCAAATCTTCTAATACATTTCTGTCATTTGTCTTTAAGCTATCATTTTTGATTGCTTTATTTAATATATCTTTAAATGACATGTAAACATAGGTTTTTATCTCTTCTTTTTCTTTTATATTTATCATTCTATCGAATGAGTCAAATATATCACAAAGAGTATTTCCCTCTTTAATGCTAATTTCTTTATTCATGATTGATTTTTGGGCTATATTACAAATTTCAATCTTATTTTTAAATTCTTCTAATTGTTCTTTATCTAGCTTGTGATTTAGTATAGAAGAGAAATCTTCTCCCATAGACATAATTGCTTTAAGATTAGTCTTTATATCATCTGATATAAATCCATCTTCTATCAAGTTATCACTTGCCATTTTTACAGTTAATGACAAATCTCCTTCAAATACAAACTCAGATAATTTCATCTTAGACTTATTGCTTAATTTTCTTCCATTTAAAACTGAATTTGCTATATTTCCAGCTTCCATTTTCTTTGCAAAATATATTTCTTCTGAAGCTGTAAGAAGTGGAACCTTTCCAATCTCTTTAAGATACATTTTTACAGGATCATCTAGCTTTATTCCTATAATATTATCTACACTCGATTTAGAATCATCTGAGTCACTATCGTCCTTATCATCTTCATCATCTATATCATCGACATCATCGTCTACATCATCAAGATCTGTAACTCTTTCATCTTCATCTAAAACAGTTCTTTCTTCTTCCTCTATCTCTATTCCCTGTTTTACAATAAGTGATTGAATATAATTTACTTGATCACTTTCCAAATCTTCAAAAGCTTCAAATGTATTAAATTGTTTAAATGTTATAATTCCATCTTGAGATTCACTTATTGACTTAAATTCATCAATTATTTCCTTTATAACATCTTCATCATACATTTTATCATTGCTTTCGTTTGTCATCAGTCTTCCCCCTAGCGTAGAAGTTTATTAAATCTTGTTCTTGTTGTACTTTCTCATAATCTATTTCTTTATTAATAAATTTTCTTTTGACTTCCTGTCTTTTAAGCCTCAATATCAAATCAACCAACTCTTTTACAGGTATGTCTTTGATATTATAAAGCCTTTCTATTATACTTTTATAATCTGAAAATGCGAAATTTTCTTGTATTTTTTTTAAGTTGCATTCATCTTCTACTTCTATAAAGTGTTTTATAGAAAGTAGCCTATCATCATTTAAAAAATTATCAAATAATTTTTGGTATTTATAGTAAGAATCTCTATTATTTAAAAATACGTTTAAAACATCAATTTGAGAATTCAAATTTTTTACTTCTTTGGTATATATTGGATTTGTAACTTCGTTTTTGTCTTTATTTATAGTATTTAGAATCTTTTTTCTATTATAAAGATCTTTTTTTATTGCTTGTTGATCGACATCTAACCTTTTGCCTATTTCATTTAGATATCTATCTATTAATATATTGCTTTCTATCTTTGCTAAAAAATCTATGAAAAGATTTATCTTTGAATTTTTGTCTTTATCTTTTGTGTTTTCAAATATTTCAAAGATCTTATCTAATTCATAATCATAGGAGTCCTTTGCGTTTTCTATTTTATAATTAAAACCTTCAACCCCATATTTTTGTACATATTCATCAGGATCAAGCCCTTCTGTAAGCTCTATTATTTTTGGATTTACATCTATTTGTCTAAAGACATCTATAGCTTTTTTTGTAGCATTTATTCCAGCTTGATCTGAATCATAGCAAATGTATATCGAATCAGAGTATCTTTTTATAAGATTCGCCTGTTCTTTAGTAAAAGCTGTTCCCAAAGATGCAACCGCATTTTCGATACCCCTATTATTAAGTGCTATAACATCCATATATCCTTCAACAAGTATTATTCTTTTATCATTCTGCCTTTTAAAAATATTTAAGGCATAAAGATTATATCTTTTTTGAAAGATTTCATTTTCAGGACTATTAAGATATTTGGGCTTTTTATCAGTTAGTATTCTTCCTCCAAATCCTATAATCTTTGATTTGTGACTGATTATAGGAAAGATCAACCTATCTCTATACTTATCATAGTATCTGCCATTATCTGTTTTTGAAAGCAAACCTAAATCAACTAGATCATCTAATAAGTATCCTTTTTCTTTGGCAAAATTAAGCAAATCATCCCATCCATCTTTTGCATATCCCAGCATGAAAGTATTCACAACTTTAGAATTTAACTTTCTTTTCTTAAGATAATCTACTGCTCTTTTGCTTGTAAGAAGATTTTTATAAAAGTGCATCATAACTTCACGGTTTATATCATATAGAAGTTTTTGCCTTTGACTTTTCTTCTTATCCTCTTCATTTTGATAATCAAGCGTTACACCTGTTTTATCTGCAAGAATTTTTAAAGCTTCCATAAAGCCAACATTTTCTATTTTCATAATAAAACTTATAACATCTCCACCTTCATTGCAGGCAAAACAGCGAAAAGTTCCCCTTGATTCGCTTACACTAAAAGATGGATTTTTATCATTATGAAATGGACAAAGCCCTACATAGGAAGATCCACTTTTTTTTAAATCTACATATTCTCCGACTACTGCAACTATATCTGCCTTGTCTAAGATTTCTTGTTTCTTCTCATCGGAAATGTAACTCAATTAAAAAACCTCCAATATATTGGATATTATACTTGTTTTTTTAATGTTTACAATTTAAGAAAAGCCCCCTAAGGGGCTTTTAAGTTACACATTAGAATTTTTAACTTTCTTTATTTTTCAAAGCTTTCTTGTAATATCTTATTATTTTCGTTGCCGTTTGTTCAATAGTAAGATTTGTCACATCTATTACCTTACATCCCAAATCATCAAAGACTCCTTTAGCATAATCTAGTTCGTCTTTGATTCTTTCTTCTTCAAAGTATAAAGACTTTGATCCAAGGCCTAAAGCCTTTGACCTTTCTTCTCTAATAGCAGATAATTTGTCTATATCTATTATAAGTCCTATTATCCTATCAGGATCAACCTCAAATATTTGCTCTGGAAGTTGTATTTCTGGAACTAATGGAAGATTACATACCTTATAATTTTTGGTTGCAAGAAGCATTGATAATGGGGTTTTTGAAGTTCTAGATACTCCAACTAATACAATATCTGCTTCTAATAATCCTCTAGGATCCTTTCCATCATCATATTTTACAGCAAATTCCACAGAATCTATCATGCTAAAATAATCATCTGATAAAGTTCTTGTAAGTCCTCTTTCTCTTATAGCTTTATATGAAGTAAGTTTTTCGACTTTTTCAATTCCTTCTCCTAAAATATCCAAACATTCAACATTTTTCTTAGCTTTTAAAAGCTCTCTAAAATATTCGCTTATTTCAATATTAGCTATTGTCTGAATTATAAGAGAATTGTCTTCTATTTTTTCAACTAATTTATCAACTTTCTCTTTTGTGTTGATGTCAGACTTTCTAAGTATTTGATTTTTAACATCTGGAAATTGTGCTATTACACTTTTCGTATAAATCTCTGCAGTTTCTCCAGTAGAGTCTGATACGATATAGATTTTTAAAATGCCATTAGACATCTAATCCTCCTATTTTACTATTTCTTCAGGTATAAATATTTTTTTGATATTTACAGCTATTAAATTAAGTAAAGATAATCTATTATTTCTTATTTTCTCATCTTCTACATTTATCATTGTATTATCAAGATATTTATTTACAACATCCATACCACTAGATAATTTTAAAAGAATTTCGTTGTATTGTCTTAAGTTAAATAACTTATCGAAATTTTCGAATGTCTTTACAAATTCATAAACTTCTCTTTCGATTCCATCTTCGATTAAGCTTTCATCAACCTCAATTCCATCAAAATCTTTTGTTAGATTATCAACTCTTATAAAGTAGTTTAGAACTTCATCGAAATTTTCTACTTTAGAAAATTCATTTAATTCGTTTAATCTTATATAGATATCATAGATATTTGATGCACCTGTATTTATGATTGCATTTAGATAATCATACTTATATCCTTCATCAAGAAGCTTATTTTTTAATCTATCAATTATAAATTCTAAGACTTTATTGCTAGTATTATCATAATCTAGAGCTAATTCATCTTTATCAGTATAGATAAATAATGAATCTTTTATAAGTTCTTTTAAATCTACATCTATCTTATTTTCTATAAATATGTTGATTATTCCAAGGGCTTGTCTTCTAAGTCCATAAGGATCCTTTGTTCCTGTAACATAGTTTTCTATTGCATAAAGTCCACAAATAGTATCAAACTTATCTGATACAGATAAAACCAATCCAACTGATGATTCTGGAAGATCTCCATTTGTAGAAAGTGGAAGATATTGCTCTTCTATAGCCTTTGCTACCATTTCATCTTCGCCATTTTTGTTAGCATATATTCTACCTATAACTCCTTGTAACTCTGTAAATTCTATTACCATTTGTGTTACAAGATCTGCCTTTGAAAGATGTGCAGCCCTTGTTACTTTTTGTTCAATATCTTCTCCCATTCCAAATTTCTTAAGATATTGTTTTGATAGAAGTTCCAATCTTTGAGTCTTCTTTTCCATATTTCCAAGACCTTCATAGAATTTAAGTCTAGATAATTCATTTACATATTCATCTAAATTCTTTTCCATATCTTTTTCATAGAAGAATCTTGCATCTTCGAGTCTTGCTGTTAGAACTCTTTCATTTCCGCTTACGACATTTTCTAATGCAGTTTCATCACCATTTCTTACAGTTAAAAAGTAAGGTAGAAGATTACCCTTGTCATCTACTACGGGGAAATATCTTTGATGATCTTTCATTGGAGTTATTATTACTTCTTTAGGAAGTTTTAAATATTTATTATCAAGATTACCTAAAATTACAGTAGGATATTCTACTATATTTATGACTTCATCTAATAGGTCCTCATCTTTTAGGAAATTTCCACCATTTTCATTAGCAAGCCTATTTAATCCTCTAAGAATTATATTTTTTCTTTCTTTGTATGATAAGATTACATAATTTTCTTTTAGAAGTTGTTCGTAATCATCTTGATTTTCAATTACGATATTATCTTTTCCTAATACTCTATGTCCTTTTGTTTCATTAGAAACCTTAATTCCTTCTGCATCAAACTTTAGAATTTCATTATCAAGTAGACTTACAAACCATCTAATTGGTCTTGCAAATCTTATAGATTTGCCACCCCATCTCATAGATCTTGGGAAAGTGAGTGATTTTACAAGTTCATATACATTTTCTTTTAAAACTTCTGATATATCTTTTGACTTACTTATCTTTTTTACAAAGACATAGTCTTCTCCCTTGAAATCTTCTATTATTACATTATCAACTTCTAATCCCCGTCCTTTCAAAAATCCTAAAAGGGCTTTTGATGGATTGTTATTTTCATCATAAGAGATTTTTGCACTAGGTCCTTTTATTTTTATTTCTTTTTCTTTTTGTTTTGAATTTATATTATTTATAAATACTGCAAATCTTCTAGGAGTGCTTTCAACTATTACATCATCATGCTCAAAACTATTGTCATCTAAAAGTTTATTGAACTTTTCTTTTAGTTGATCTTTTGTAGATTTGACATAATCAGATGGCATCTCCTCAACGCCAATTTCTAATAGATAATTACTCATTATTTATTCCTTTCTAAAAGAGGATATCCCAATTCTTCTCTTTTTTGTATATAACAACTTGCAACTTTACTTGCTATATCTCTAATTCTTTTTATATAGTGATTTCTTTCTGATGCTGATATTGCTCCTTTTGCATCCAATACATTAAATGTATGAGAACATTTTAATACATTATCATAAGCTGGATATACTAAGTTAATATCTATTAATCTATTAGCTTCTCTTTCATATTGTGAGAATAGATCAATTAGAAGGTCATCATCTGCATCCTCGAAAGAATATTTTGAATTTTCATATTCTGCTTCTTTAAAGATATCTTCGTACTTGATATTTTCTGACCATTTTATATCAAAAACATTATCTACATCTTGTAAGTACATGCAGATTCTTTCAAGTCCCATTGTGATCTCTCCACTTTCAAGCTCGCAATTTATTCCACCTACTTGTTGGAAATATGTAAATTGTGTAATTTCCATACCATCAAGCCATACTTCCCATCCAAGTCCCCATGCTCCAAGGTTAGGTGATTGCCAATTGTCCTCTACAAATCTTATATCATGTTCTTTAGGATTTATTCCAATAACTTCTAGTGACTTTAGATATAAGTCTTGAATGTTTTCAGGTGTTGGCTTTAATAAAACCTGTAATTGTAAATGTTGATATAATCTATTTGGATTTTCTCCATATCTTCCATCTGCAGGTCTTCTTGAAGGCTCTATGTAAACAGTCTTCCAAGGCTCTTTACCAAGAGACTTTAAAAATGTGTAAGGACTCATCGTTCCTGCGCCTTTTTCTACATCATATCCCATTAGAACTGTGCATCCTTGCTTGGACCAATAGTCTAATAAGGTCATCATTAAATCTTGAAAATACATATATACTCCTAACTTTTAAAAATTTCATCCAGCCATTTTAGTGAACTGAATTTTTTTATTTCCAATTTATCTAATATAAATTCTATTATAATATAATATAACTTGTTTTTGTCTATGTCACTATATAATTTGCTAATATCTTTTGTTGGCGTGTATAACAATCTTTTTAAATCAAGTAAATCTTTTTTTGTTAAATTTATTGAATCAGGAAAAAGACTTATACAATTGCTACATAAAACGCCTCCAGATTGTATGCTAAAAGAAATCTTATCTTCTTTCTTTATCAATTTATTATCATTTGAACAATAATCAAGGTTAGGCTTAAATCCTATAAAAGATATGTATTTTATCATAAATGATAAGAAAATATAAGAATAATTTTCTTTTGCATCTTCAAAAGATCTAAATGTACTATCTAATAAATTATATACCGTATCCTTATCTATTTCATCAATTGTCCTTAACAATAAATCACAAATTGCTGATTTATATAAGATTATTTCATAATTTCTATTACTCTTTGAGTAACCTTCCAGTAAATAAGCATCTTTTAGATAATATATCTTAGCTGATTTATTCAAATTATAACTTGATTTTGTAAATCTAAGAGTTGATGAGAGATTTTGCCTTTTCTTTGATTCAACTGAATTTGCTATGACAGAAATTCTTCCCATTTCTTTTGTAAAGATTTCAAGTATTTTACTTGATTCTTTGTACTTTATCTCTCTTAATACAAAACCTTCTATATCTGATAGATTATTTGTAGCCAAATTTCTCCACCATGTTCTTGTTCTTTCTCCAGTCTTTTTCAACTTTTACCCAAAGCTTTAAAAAGACTTTAGCATTCATAAACCTTTCTATATCTTCTCTTGCATCTTGTCCAATTTGAAGAATCTTAGATCCCTTCTTGCCTATTACTATTTGTTTGTGACTTTCTTTTTCTGTTATTATTGTAGCATAAATATCATATAGATTTTTATCTTTTCTTTTTTTGAATTGATCTATTCTTACAAATATTCCATGTGGTATCTCTGCTCCAAGCCTTTTTAGAGCTTTTTCTCTTATTATCTCTGAGACTATAAATCTTTCTGATTTATCTGTAATCATATCATTTGGATAATACATAGGGCCTTCATCTAGATTATCCTTTATGACTTCTATAAATCTATCTATATTGGTATCTCTTAGTGCCGAAATCCCTACTATATCTTCAAATATTCCCATAGATCTGTACTTATCTTCTATTAGCTTATACTCATCATCTGTTATAAGATCTATTTTATTTATAAGTAAGATTTTTTTTCTGTTAACTTTAGAAAGTAAATCCAATATGTAATGATCAAGTCTTCCAATCTCTAGACTATTATCAACCACAAATACAACAAGATCTCTTTCTTCTAAGCTTTCCTTAGATACTTCTAAAAGATAGTCTTGCAATTTATTTCTAGGTTCTTGAATTCCTGGAGTATCAAGAAATATTATCTGACTATTATCATCATTATATATGATTTGAATCTTATCTCTTGTAGTTTGAGCTTTGCTTGATATTATCGATACTTTCTCTTTTAGGATCTTTTCCATAAGAGTACTCTTGCCGACATTCGCTCTTCCTACAACTGATACAAAACCTGATTTAAACATTTTCTACATCCTCTTTTGAAAAGCTATTTGGCAATAGATCATCTATACTAAATATTTTATAGTCATTTTCATCTTTTGCTATAATAATCTTTCCATCTTTATCCATAAACTCTCTTATAACTTGCCTACACACGCCACAAGGATAAGTATATCCACTATCTCCTGTTATTATTATGGTATCAATCTTTCTTTCACCACTAGAAATTGCAGCGCTTATTGCAGATCTTTCTGCACAAATTGTTGGAGAATAAGATGCGTTTTCTATATTTACTCCATAAAAAACTTTCCCAGTATCAGTCACTACAACAGCTGATACTCTAAATTTAGAATAAGGAGAATAAGAGTTCTTTTTGTTTTCTATCGCCTTTTTTATTAATTGTTCTACATTAACCATGTAAATCCTCCAAATATAAGAAATGCCAAAACTATTCCCAATATACCACCTGCTATTATCTCTTTTATAGAGTGAATATTTGCTTCAAATCTACTTTCTGCAACTATTAATGCTATTAGAAAAAATATTATAGCTAAGTTTACATCTCTTGCCATAATAGCACCTATTGTAGCAAGAGAGAAAGAAATTGCAGTGTGTCCACTTACAGCTCCTCCATGAAATGCTGTTCCATGTCCTCTATAGAATAATCCCTTTAATAAGACTGTAAATATTACAACGAATGCCAATGTTATTAATGCAAGATGGCTTGGGGCTCTTTGAATTTTTAATAATACAGAATTTGAAAGATTAATTACTTTATCAAAAAATACCAAGTACGCTACAAATAAAGCACCTACAGCAGCTACAAGTGTTGCACCTGCGGATACATCTTTTGCAGCTTTTGCAAATTCCGAATATTTCCCCTTGCTTGCAAGATTTACAGTTTGCTCTATCGCTGTATTTATAAGCTCTGATACAAATACAAATGATGTAGCAAGTATTACTAGAATCATTTCAATTCTTGAAATATTCATAAAAAGAGAAAACAAAAGAACCACTAGAGAAGCTATCGCGTGGAATTTCATATTCTTCTCATTTTTTATTGAAAAAACTATTCCATCAAAAGCATAATCAAATCCTTTTACAAATCTTTCTGCGGCAGTTCTTCCTTCCTTTGGGTCAAAGTCTTTTTCTTCTTTATCATCATTATCTTTTTTGTTAACTTCTGTCATTTGAAAACACCCAAATTTTTCATAATTTCTTTTTCTTTAGATCTCATAACTTCTTTATCAGACTGTTCTATATGATCATATCCTAATAAATGTAGCATGGAATGGCAAGTTAAATACATTATTTCTCTTTGTAATGAATGTCCATAATCCATTGCTTGCTCTTTAGCTCTTTGTACACAAATTACTATATCTCCAAGTGGAATATCATAATCACTATCTTCAATTACACCTAAGGGAAAGCTAAGTACATCTGTTATATTATCTATATTTCTATAGGTTTTATTTAATTTTCTTATTTCATCTTCATCTACAAAGCTTAATGAAATTTCAAAATTATCATTTAATTTTTCAACTTTTAAGACTTCTTTTATTACAGATATAATATCTTCTCTAAGATTATCATCTACTTTTAAATTATCATCTCTATTATCAATTAATAAATTCATTTTTCTTCCTCATATTTGCTATAAGCATCTATTATTCTTTGTACTAAAGGATGCCTTACAATGTCATAAGAAGAAAACTCCATAAATGAAATTCCCTTTACATCGCTAAGTATATTTATTGCAGCAAGAAGTCCAGAATTTTTACCTCTAGGAAGATCTACTTGAGTTTTATCCCCTGTAATTATTGCCTTAGATCCATATCCAAGCCTTGTTAAAAACATCTTCATCTGCTCATAGGTTGTATTTTGTGCCTCATCTAATATTACATAGGCATTATCAAGAGTTCTACCTCTCATATAAGCTAAGGGAGCAACTTCAATTAGCCCCTTTTCTACAAACATCTGATAATTTTCTACTCCCATTATCTCAAATAATGCATCGTATAATGGTCTTAGGTATGGGTCTACCTTTTCTTGCAAATCTCCTGGCAAAAATCCAAGATTCTCTCCTGCTTCTACGGCAGGTCTTGTAAGTATAATTCTATTTACTTCATTATTTCTAAAAGCTTTTACAGCCATTGCCATTGCAAGATATGTTTTTCCAGTTCCTGCAGGTCCTATTCCAAATACTATGTCATTATTTTTTATTTTATCTACATAATTTTTCTGACCTAGAGTTTTGGGTTTAATTGGTTTTCCGTCTGCTGTATTTGCTATAACATCATCTAAAAGACCTTTTATGACATCCTTTTTCTCTCTTTGCATAATATCTATATGGTATTTTAGACTTTGAAAATCAAGCTTATTATCTTTTATTATTACATTTCTTAGATTTCTTATTAATTCTTCTACAAGGCTTGTTGTAAATTCATCACCTGATATTACCAGATTTCCATCTCTAATCTTTAATTTAACATCAAATCTTTCTTCGATGTATTTTCTATTTTTGTCCAAATTACCAAATAATATTCTTACTGTTTCGCTATCATTTATTTCTATTGTTCTATTAATATAAATCACCTTTTTTCTGTTTATTATACTATATTTATCTAAATAAGTTAAACTAAGAGATAGAAGTAACAAGTACTTCTATCTCCCTTTTCTTCTCATAATAGCATCATATATAATGACCTTTCTAAGTTCCTTTTTCTTATTTGATTTATAAGCAAGCTCTATGTCTTTTTTGATGCTTTCTTTTGCTATTTTATTTTCTTCTTTAAAATATTGATTATTAGAATATGCTTTTGGTTGTTTAATAGAATCATCCTTATAATTTGTATTCTTATTTACATTTTTATTTTTGCTTTTATTCTTATGCTTATTCTTGTATTGATTTAATAGTATATCTCTTCTTTTTTTTTCGAAAAATTCCTTTAGCATTCTAATCATCCATCTTTGCAATTGATTCTCTCATTTGAGTATCTGATATTAGATTTTTCATATTATAATAATCAAGAACTCCTATATTGCCGTCTTTTAAAGCTTTAGCGATTGCTTCTGGGATCTCTCTTTCAGCTTCTACAAGTTTTGCTCTATTTTCTTGTTCTGTGGCAATTGCTTGTGCACGTCTTTCTTCTGCCTTAGCCTGTGCTATATTCTTATCTGCATCAGCTTGTTCCATTTGAAGCTTAGCTCCTACATTTCTTCCTATATCAACATCTGCAATATCTATTGATAAAATTTCATAAGCTGTTCCAGAATCAAGTCCTTTTTCGAGAACTGTTGATGATATCTTGTCAGGATTTTCCAAAACTTCTGTATGGGTTTTTGAAGAACCTACTGTTGTTACTATTCCTTCTCCTACCCTTGCAATTATTGTTTCTTCTCCAGCTCCTCCTACGAGTCTGTCGATATTTGCTCTTACAGTAACTTTTGCTATTGCTTTTATCTCAATTCCGTTCATTGCAACTGCTGCAATTACTGGTGTTTTGATTACTTTAGGTGTTACAGAAACTTGCACTGCCTCAAATACATTACGTCCTGCAAGATTCATTGCTGCTGCTTGCTTAAATGTCAAATCAATATTTGCTCTTCCTGCTGCAATTAATGCATCTACTACTTGGTTTATATCTCCTCCTGATAAATAATGACTTTCCAAATCATCTATCTTTATATCAAGACCTGCTTTGGTTGATTTTATCAAAGCATTTACTATAAGAGATGGAGATATTCTTCTAAATCTCATAGCTACAAGATTCGCCATTTTTATTTTTACTCCAGAAAAAACTGCTGTAATCCACAGTCCTACTGGAACTAATGTGAAAAATACGATAAGTATTACTAATACTATTATAGGTATAATAAATTTTTCCATATCTACTCCTTAATTTTTACTATAATTTCGCTATTTTTTGTAGAAACAACTTCGACAATTTCATTTTTGGGTACATATACTCCCTCGGTTATGGCATCATAAATTTTATCATCTATTTTAATCTTCCCAGATGGTCTTAGAACTGTTACACTAATTGCCTCTTTGCCAATTAGATCATCATGCCTTTTTTTGCTATTGTATCCTTCTTGTGTATTAAGAGAAGTCTTTAGTATAGCTCTATCAAAAATATTTGCACTATATCCCAATCTTAAAAATATGTAAACCATGCCAATTATTGCTACAAATGATAACAAAAGCGTTATTATTGCTGCAAATGAACTTTCAAAAGCATTGTAAACCGAAAAGACTATAAGTATTATTCCAACACTTCCTATTATTCCAAATCCAGGAACAAAAACTTCTATCGCCATTAACAATACTCCTATTGCAAATAAGAATACAACCATTAAATCTGCACTTCCTATTTTTATATTTATGATAAAAAATATTACAAAAAGGATTGCTGATAGAATTCCATATAGCGTTTTTTCTTTTGTAAAAATCATAGATACAAGAAACGCTACAGCAATTATAAAAATAGCTGAAAGACCTATTGATGTTGATAAGATTTCTATCATTTTTTACTCCTTTCCTGCCATTCACTATTATTATACCCCATTTGACAAATTAATCGCAAAACAAAAAAGACCCCATAGGGTCTTTTGGTAAAGTAAATTACTTCTTTCTGTTTTTTCTTTTAGCCGCTTCAGATTTTTTCTTTCTTTTTATGCTCGGCTTTTCATAGTGCTCTCTTTTTCTGTATTCTGAGAGAACACCGGATCTTGCACATTGTCTTTTGAATCTTTTAATTGCATTATCAATTGATTCGTTTTCTCCAACTTTGATCTCTGTCACTTTCTATCCCCCCTCTCCTGTGAAAAAACAGTGGCTATCTTTATCAGCCCGGAGGCCATTGCATACTTCTTTTTCCTAGAACATGAAAATGCATGTGCGCTACACTTTGTCCGCCATCTTCACCAGTATTATTTACAATTCGATAACCGTCTTCACTAATGCCAAATTCTCTTGCCAAATCTCTTATTACCGTAAAGATATGGCCTATTAATTCTTTGTCAGAATCTTCTAATTTGTCATTACTTTCGATGTGTTTTTTCGGTATTACAAGAAAATGGATAGGTGCTTGTGGATTTTGATCTTTAAATGCAATTACTTTCTGATCTTCATAGATTATATTTGAAGGTATCTCGCCATTAATAATCTTACAAAATACGCAATCCATACTTCACCCCCATCAGTATGATTTTATCATACTTTTTATAAATCGTAAAATTTATTTTAAACTTTCGCTAATAATCTTTCCAAAAAGCTCTCCATTTCTGTTTTCTTCAATCAAAACATCATATATCATATTCTCTTTTGCATCTAATCCTACATTTACTCTTTGGTAATTTGTGGAATATCCTTGCTTATATCCATCCATGTCTGATTTTGATTCTATCAAAACTTCTAGAACTTTTCCTATCTGCGAATTTCTAAACTCATCTGCTTTGTCTTTTTCTATTATTGAAAGTTCCTTAGATCTTTGCTTTTTTATTCTAGGATCTACTTGTTCCTTAAAACTTTCTGCTTTTGTGCCATCTCTTTTTGAATACTTGAAGATATGAACTTTAGAAAAACCAATTTCTTCTACAAATTTCTTTGTATCTATGAAATCTTCTTCGCTTTCACCTGGAAACCCTGTAATTATATCAGTAGTAAGCGCAGCATTAGGGAAAACTTCTCTTATAAGATTAGCTTTTTGTCTATAGATTTTGGTATCATACTTTCTATTCATAAGTTTTAATACATTATCTGAGCCTGATTGAAGCGAAAGATGGAAGTGATCACAGGCTTTTTGTGTATCTCTCATTCTTTCTAGAAATTCTCTTGTAATATGTCTAGGCTCCATTGAAGATAATCTTATTCTTTTTACTTTATCAATTTTTGCAATTTCTTCTATTACATCTATAAGAGATTTATTAGAATCTAAGTCTTTGCCATAGCTTGCAACATGTATTCCTGTTAAAATTATCTCTTTGTATCCATTATCTGATAGTCTTTTTGCTTCATTAACTATATCTTTGATATCTCTACTTGATACAGGACCTCTTGCATAAGGTATAAGACAATATGAGCAGTACATATTGCATCCGTCTTGGATTTTTATGTATGCTCTTGTCATATCATTTTGATTTGATATTCCTAATTCTTCAATTCCTTCGTGCTTTTCAAATTCTTCTACATCTTCTATTGTTTCTTTTGGCTTATCTTTTAAGAATTGTTCTATATATGTCACAACTTCTTCTTTATTTCTTGAACCAAGGACTATATCTACTCCGTCAATATTTCTTACATCATCTGGTTTAACCTGACTATAGCAGCCTATTACTGCAACTATCGAATTAGGGTTGTCCTTTTTTGCTCTTGATATCATCTGTCTTGACTTGCTATCACTCATATTAGTAACTGTGCAAGTATTTATTATATGAATATCACAATTTTCTTTTTGTTCTTTGTAGCCTTTTTTGGTAAGTAATTCTGCTATAGCCTCTGATTCATACTGATTTACTTTACAACCTAGTGTATCTATTCTAAATGTTATCATTAATCAAACAAATCCTTTAATTTTCCCCAGAAATTCTTTTTGTTCTCTTTTACTTCTTCTCCAGAAAGATCTGCAAATTCACGGAGCTTATCTTTTTGCTTTTCTGAAAGATTTTTAGGAGTTACTACTTTTACATAGAAATAGAGATTCCCTTCTCTTCCTGTTCTGCTATCTTTTATTCCTTCATTTTTAACTTTAAACTTCTTTCCTGTCTGGGTTTCTTCAGGTATATCAAAGTCCATTTTTCCTGTTAATGTAGGAATTTCTATTGTATCTCCAAGTGCTGCTTGTGCAAAGCTTATTGGCATTTCAAAGTATATGTCAAGTCCATCTCTTTTAAATATCTCATGTTCCTTTACTTTTATTATAAGATACAAATCTCCGTTTGGTCCGCCATTTTTGCCGGCATTTCCCATTTCAGATAGCTTTATTACATTATTTGTCTCTACTCCTGATGGAACATCTACGCTGATTTTTTCTGTCTTTATTTCATATCCATCTCCATGGCATTTTGGACAGTATTCATCTATGATTTCTCCTGTTCCATGACATTTATCACAAGTTGATGTTCTTACAAATTGTCCTAGAGGAGTCTGTTGTCTATAAGATATTTTTCCTGTTCCATAACATTTATCACAAGTGTGTTTACTGCTTCCAGGTTTTACTCCACTTCCATCACAGACACTGCATTTGACTTTCTTTTTTACTTTTATTGTCTTTTTTACTCCAAAGGCACTTTCTTTGAAAGTTAAATCTATTATTTGTTGAATATCTTCGCCTTTTTGTGGACGATTTGGATTTTGTCCTCTAGATGATCCTCCACCAAAAATATCAAATATATCATCAAATCCTGAAAATATATCTTCAAATCCAAAGCCTTGTCCACTAAATCCGGAGCCTCCATTTTCAAATGCACTTGCTCCAAATCTATCATACTGTTGTCTTTTTTGTGGATCGGATAATATTTGATAAGCCTGTCCTATTTCTTTAAATTTTTCTGCTGCCTCTTTGTCATCAGGATGTAAATCAGGATGATATTTCTTTGCAAGTTTTCTATATTGTTTCTTTAGTTCATCCTGACTTACATCTTTTGATACATTTAAAACCTCATAGGGATCTTTCATTTTTCCTCCTTACATTAAAAGAGCTTCTAACAAACTTTTGCAATATAAAAAGCTAAATCCGAGTCGGATTTAGCTTTATTAAATGCTCATTTACTCTTCATCATCATCTACAACTTCATAGTCAGCATCAACTACATCATCGTCATCGGATCCACCATTAGCTTGTTGTTGGCCATTGTTATTATTATATAATTTTTCTGAAACTTTGTATATAGCCTGTGTAAGCTCATCTGATTTGCTCTTAATAAGCTCAGCATCTCCGCTTTCAAGAACATCTTCTACTGCCTTGATTTTTTCGTTGATGTCGTCTTTTTCAGATTGATCTAGTTTATCTTCTTCTACTGTCTTTTTAGCTTGATATACTAATGATTCAGCATTGTTCTTTGCTTCAATTGAATCTTTCTTTTTCTTATCTTCTTCAGCAAATTTCTCTGCTTCTTTTACTTTCTTATCAATCTCTTCGTCTGTTAAGTTTGTAGAAGATGAAATTGTGATCTTTTGCTCTTTTCCACTTCCTAGATCTTTTGCAGAAACATTTACTATACCATTTGCATCTATATCAAATGTTACTTCGATTTGTGGAACTCCTCTTTTTGCTGGTGGAATTCCTGAAAGTTGGAATCTTCCAAGTGTTGTATTGTCACTTGCCATCTCTCTTTCACCTTGAACTACATGGATATCTACTGATGTTTGTCCATCTGCTGCTGTTGTAAAGATTTGAGATTTCTTTGTAGGAATTGTTGTATTTCTTTCGATAAGCTTGGTTGCAACTCCTCCCAATGTCTCGATTCCAAGTGAAAGTGGTGTTACATCTAGTAATAATAAGTCTTTTACTTCACCTGTTAATACTCCTCCTTGAATAGCTGCTCCTAATGCAACACATTCATCTGGGTTTATATCTTTTTGTGGAGATTTTCCTGTTATTTCTTTTACAAGCTCTTGAACTGCTGGAATTCTTGTTGATCCACCTACAAGAAGAACTTTATCAATATCTGATGAGCTTAATCCAGCATCTTTTAATGCGCTTTCAACAGGTCCTCTTGTCTTTTCAACTAAATCTCTTGTGAGCTCTTCAAATTTTGCTCTTGATACTGTTTGGTCTAAGTGAACAGGTTGTCCATCTACTGCTGTTATAAATGGTAAGTTTACTGTTGTTGATTTTGTTGTTGATAATTCTTTCTTAGCTTTTTCGGCTGCATCTTTTAATCTTTGCATTGCTGTAAGGTCTTTTGTAAGATCTACGCCTGTTTCTTTTTTGAATTCACTTGCAAGATAATCCATAAGTTTATTATCAAAATCATCTCCACCAAGTGCGTTATTTCCTCTTGTTGCTAATACTTCGAATACTCCATCGCCTACTTCAAGGATTGATACGTCAAATGTTCCTCCACCTAAGTCATATACCATAATCTTAGATTGTTCGCTTTCTTTATCCATTCCATAAGCTAAAGCTGCTGCTGTTGGCTCATTTATGATTCTTTTTACATTAAGTCCTGCTATCTTTCCAGCATCTTTTGTAGCTTGTCTTTGTGCATCTGTAAAGTAAGCTGGTACTGTGATAACTGCTTCTGTTACTTCATCATTCAAATAGCTTTCAGCATCTGATTTTATCTTTTGAAGAATCATTGATGATACTTCTTCTGGAGTATATCTTTTTCCATCTATATCTTCTGTTTTGTAATCTTTACCCATCTCTCTTTTGATTGACATTATTGTTCTTTGTGGGTTTGTGATTGCTTGTCTTTTTGCTGTTTCTCCTACAAGTCTTTCGCCATCTTTTGCAAATGCAACTACTGAAGGTGTTGTTCTGTTTCCTTCTGTGTTAGGAATTATTGTAGCGTCTCCACCTTCCATTACTGCGACTGCTGAGTTTGTAGTTCCTAAGTCTATTCCAATTATCTTTGCCATACTATCCTCCTATTTTGATACTTTTACCATTGCTGGTCTTAATACTTTTCCATTTAGCATATAACCTTTTTGGAATGTTTCAATAACATAATCTGGTTCTACCTTTTCGCTTTCTTCTGCAAGAACTGCGTGGTGATAATTAGGGTCGAACTTTGCCCCATCAGATTCTATTTCTGAAAGCCCCTCTTCTTCTAAAATCTTTAACATCGAATCTCTTGTCATAACTATACCTTGTACGAATGAATCTTCTTCATTGGCATCTTTAAGTGCTCTATCGAAATTATCAAGCACTGGTAGTAGTTTTTCTAATAAGTTACTTGATGCAAATTTTTTAAAATCTGATTTTGCTTTTTCTTCTCTTGTTTTGTAGTTTGAGAAATCTGCTAGAAGTCTTTGATATTTGTCTTTGTACTCATTTACCTCTTCTTTTTTCTCTTCTACTACTTCATCTTCAGGATTATCTGTATCATCGTCTACTATCTCTGCTTCGATTTCTACATCTTCATCTTTTATTTCTTGATCTTTTTTTTGTTCATTGTCTGTTGCCAATCCACTCACACCTTTCGTCTACTGATTTAATAAAAATGACACTAACTGAATATCTGATATTACCTTTCTATATTGCATTCTTGTTGGCCCAATAACTGCAATCTTTCCTGAAAAATTCTTATCAAAGCTAAAATCACTTGCTATTAAGGTTGTATTTTTTAGCTCGCTTTCTTTGTTTTCTTCGCCTATTCTTATTACAAATGGCTTTTTGATTTTTTCAAGAAGATCTTTTATATTTTCTTTGCCATCAAAAAACTTTATTATCTCGCTTGCAACTTCTACATTAGAAAATTCTTTATAATTAAATATATTAGAAAGCCCTTCTACATATACTCTAGAATTGGAACCTAAGTCTTTTTTTACTTCAATCTTTTCATCTAAAATATCTAATAATTCTAAATAAGTATTAAGATTATCTTTAAGTCTTTCTCTAAGCTTTTCCTTTATATCAGCTACGTCACAATCTATAAGAATTTCTTTTATAATTCTATTTAGATAATATATATCATCATATTCTATAGGATTATCTATATGAATCATCTCATCTAGGACCATACTGTTATCATAAACAGAAATCAAAATTATATCGTTTTTTGATATAGAAACTAATTCTAAACTAATAAGTTTTGTAACATTGGCATTTGTATAAAGACCTATTGAAACGAAATTAGTCATTTCTGATAAAGCCTTGGTAGCTGTCTCTATCGCTATTTGTGCACTTTTCTTTCTATCATCAAAATACTCTTTAACTTTTTCAAATTCTTTGTTGCTATCAGATTTCAAATCATTATTTAGTATATCATTTACATATATTCTGTAGCCTCTATCAGATGGGAATCTTCCTGATGAAGTGTGCTCTTTTTCCAAATAGCCCATTTTTTCAAGTAAGCTCATCTCATTTCTGATAGTTGCAGGTGAAATGTTTAAATTATATTCTTTGGCTAAAGACTTTGAACCAACTGGTTTTCCATCCGTAATATAAGTGTTGATAACTGAGTATAATATTACTATCTTTCTATCATCAAACATCATCTCACCTCTTATTAGCACTCCTAAGTTCTGACTGCTAATATTAATATACTAAGATTATTTACCTTGTCAAGTTAAATAATATCAACATAAAAAGAGTTAGAAAGATCCATTCCCTTTTCTGTAAAGCTTATATTATCACCTATTTCTTCAAAAAAACCTAGTTTTTTGTATTTTGAGAAAACTTCTTTGTATTTATCCATTAAATCAAAACCAAATCTATCTTTGAATTCTTTTTTGTTGATACCTTCTGTTTCTCTTAGCTTAAAGATTATGTATTCTTTAATCTTATCTTCATTTGTAAGAGTTTGTGATGTTTCTATTGGAAATTGTCCTTGTTGTAATCTTTTGTGATAAGCAATGAAATTTCTTGTATTTGTCATTCTTGTATCTTTTATATAGCTTGCAGCTGAAAGACCTACTCCAATATATCTTTTTAAATCCCAATATTTTTTGTTGTGCTTTGACTTAAATCCTTTCTTTGCAAAATTTGATATTTCGTATCTTATAATACCGTTTCTATTTAGTTCATCAATTATAATTTTAAAAATATCTCTTTCGCTATCATCATCCATCAATTCTAGCTTATCTTTTTCATACAAACTATTAAAATAGCTTCCTTTTTCAAGTATAAGCGAATACCATGATATATGCTTTATATTAAGGTTTTTAATTATTTCTAGATCTTTTAATACATCTTTTTTGGTTTGAGTTGGTAAATTTAGCATCATATCAATGCTTATATTTTTAAACCCTAATTTTTCAAATATTTCAAATGCTCTAAGGACATCTTCTTTCTTATGTGTCCTTCCGATTTTTTCTAGGATTTTGTCATTAAAGCTTTGTACTCCCATTGATATTCTATTTACTCCAAGGGACTTGTATATTTTAAGTTTATCTTCTCTTACGCTATCTGGATTTACCTCTATTGTTATCTCACTTTTTTTATCTATATCAAATTTATTTATCTTTTCAAAAATCCTTTGTATATATGCTGGATCTACGTATGAAGGTGTTCCCCCTCCTATGTATATAGAATCAATTTTTACATCTAGATTTTTTCTTCTAAGTTCTATTTCTTTTTCTAAATCTTTAAAGTACAAATCTATTCTATCTTCTAAGTTTTGGTATGCACAGAAATCACAATAATAACACTTTTTCTTACAAAATGGTATGTGAATATATAATCCATATTTTTCCATAAATCTTCCTTTAAAAAAGAGAATACCTATTTGGTATCCTCGTATTTTAAGACTGCCAAGAATGCTTCTTGTGGGACTTGTACATTTCCAAGCTGTCTCATTCTCTTTTTTCCTTCTTTTTGTTTTTCTAATAGCTTCTTTTTCCTTGAGATATCTCCTCCATAGCATTTTGAAAGCACGTCTTTTCTTAAAGCTTTTACTGTTTCTCTTGCTATAACCTTGTTTTCAACTGCTGCTTGAATTGCTATTTGGAATTGCTGTCTTGGAATTTCTTCTTTTAGTTTTTCTGCTATAGATCTTCCTCTATTGTATGCAAAATCTCTATGAACTATTGTAGATAGTGCATCTACGACATCTCCATTTATGAGAATCTCTAGTTTTACAAGGTCACTTCTTTCATAAGAGCTTACCTCATAATCTAAGGATGCGTAACCTTTGGTCCTTGATTTTAATGAATCAAAGAAATTATATATTACTTCGTTTAATGGAATCTTATATTTGATATTTACTCTTTTTTCATCAATATAGTTCATATTTATAAGAGTTCCACGTCTATTTTGTGAAAGCTCCATTACAGAACCTATGTATTCTTTAGGTGTCATTATTTCAACTAATGACATAGGTTCTTCTACATATTCTATACTTGTAGGATCTGGCCAATCATTTGGATTTTGGATTATCTTTTCACTTCCATCTTTGTATTTTATTTTATAAATTACAGATGGTGCTGTTGCTATGATATTTAGATCAAATTCTCTTTCTAGTCTTTCTGATATTATATCCATGTGGAGTAATCCCAAAAATCCACATCTAAATCCTGTTCCAAGTGCCATTGAATTTTCTTGTTCATATACAAGTGATGCATCATTTACTTGAAGTTTTTCTAAGGCATCACGGAGACTATCATAGCTTTCTCCTTCTGCAGGATAGATTCCACTATATACCATTGGTACAACTTCCTTATATCCTTCAAGTCTTTCTTTGGTTGGATTATCAAAGTTTGTTATGGTATCTCCTACTTTTGCATCTCTTACGTTTTTGATGCTTGCTTCTATGAATCCTACATCTCCACTTTTAAGCTCATCTATTTCTATTCTTTTGTTTTTTGAATAACCTACTGCTGTTACTTCAAAATCTTTGCCTGTTGCCATCATCTTTATATGGTCGCCTGCTTTGATCTTTCCGTCAAATACTCTAACATAACATACTACTCCTCTGTATGAGTCGTAATATGAATCAAAGATCAAGGCTTTAAGTGGTTTATCATCATTATCTTCTGGTGCAGGTACTTTATTTACTATATATTCTAATACATCTTCTATATTTAATCCTGACTTTGCAGAAACAAGCGGAATATTTTCTGTATCAAGTGCAAGCTCATTTTCTATTTCTCTTTTGGTTTCGTCTATTTTTGCACTTTGCAGGTCTATTTTATTTATTACAGGCAATACTTCTAGATCTTGTTCCAATGCAAGATAAGTGTTTGCAATGGTTTGTGCTTCTACTCCTTGCGTTGAATCAACTACAAGAATTGCACCTTCGCATGCTTTTAGGCTTCTTGATACTTCATAATTGAAATCCACATGCCCAGGTGTATCTATTAGGTTTAATTCATAACTAGAACCGTCTTTTGCTTTGTAATTTAATTTTACGGCCTTTAATTTTATTGTAATCCCACGTTCACGCTCAAGTTCCATATTATCAAGTTGTTGATCTTGCATTTCTCTTTTTGTCAAATTACCGCATTTTTCTATCAATCTATCTGCAAGCGTACTTTTACCGTGATCTATATGGGCTATTATAGAAAAATTTCTTATATGTTCCTTTTTCGCCATTCTATTCCTCTTCTATTTTCCCAAAACTATTAAACGGATATATTCTAAAGACAGCATGACCTACAATGCTTTCTTCTGTTATAGGTCCAAAAGCTCTTGAGTCGTTGCTTTGTCCAACAAGCCTATTATCTCCCATAACGAAATACTCACCATCTTTTAATTGCCAATAACTTTCATCTGTTATAGGATTTGTTGTATCAGTATTTGTATAGTTTTCTTCGTAATATTCTCCGTTTACACAAACTTTTCCATCTTCTATAGAAACTACATCTCCAGGCATTCCTACTACCCTTTTTATGTATTTTGTATTTTCTTCATCTGGAGCATCTAATATTACAATATCCCCTCTTTTTAGTCCAGAGATATTCATAGAGATTTTATCTACAAACAAAACATCATCATTGTGTAAGGTATCATTCATTGAATTTCCCTTGACTCTTGTTGTATCTCCTATGAATAGTTTAAATAAAACTGCTATTAAAATTGCTATTGCTATTGTTCTTATCCATTCAATAGCACTTTGTAAAACCCTGCTTTCTTCTTTCATAATCTCTCCTATCCTATGTTATTATACCATTAGAGATAGAATTTTTAAAAATTATTTGCTTGATATTTTTTATCTTATAGTGTATGATAGTGTAGTTAGTTAATCAATATGGAGGTGAATTATGGCAAATATAAAATCTGCAATCAAAAGAATTGATGTAACAAAAAGACAAACAGCCAGAAATAAAGCTAAGAAAAGCGAAATAAAAACATACATCAAAAAATTCGAATCAAGCATTAATGAAAAAGATTTTGACAAAGCTGAAGAATATTTGAAATTAGTAGACAAAAAAATGAAAAAAGCAGCTCAAAAAAATGTAATTCATAGCAACAGAGTAGCTTCTAAAGTTTCAAAAATGGCTAAAGAATTAAATAAAGCACGTGCCTAATTCTAATCGGTTCATATTCTAAAGCGACATTAAATGTCGCGTGAAAGAATGTGAGTCGATTTTTTTATTTAGAATTTCTCATAAATTTTAATATCAATAATTGCATGTTTAATTCCATATCAAAATTTGTACTTTTCATATTTCTATCCATATTGTAAATGTATGTGTGAATATCTATAAGCTCTTTTGTAGTGAAATTTCTCTCGTAAGATAATAATTTGTTGTATTCAAATTTAGAAAGTTTAGTTATTTTCAAGCAATAATTTAGATTTGATCTATATATTTCTGTTGCCTTTATAGATATTAAATTTCTAACATGTCTTAATATCATGTGATATATCATATATATATCTTCATTTTGACTTATCAAAAGATTGTATGATTTCATAGCCTTAGTTATATCTCTTTCGCTTAGAGCATCGGTTAGATTGAATATGTTTAAATTTACTATCTTGTCAAGCTGATCTCTTACATCTTCTTCTTTTACGATTGTATCACTTGAATTTGATATTATCTTATCTATTGTATTTACAACATCATATAAAGATATTGAGCTATCTTTTGATAGATATGAAAATCTATCTATTATTTCATCGATAAGTTTTTTTGAAATCTTTTTTTTGTTTCTTACAAATCTTTTTCCTATAAAGCTTCTAAGCTCACTATTATTAAGCTTTCCTATTTCTACAATATTGTGGTATTCTTTTACCTTTTTATAGAAGCTTCCCTTAAAAATCTTATCATCAGCAAATATAAATAAGGCTGTATAGCTAGGTACATCCTTTATACTTTTCTCAAATTCTTCTATAGCCTTGTATTCTTTTATTCTATTTTTGGAAAGGTCTATATCTTCCCATACAATGTATCTTTTCTCATCCATAACAGGAAATGTTTCAATAGATGTCTTTAAATTCTCATAATCTATTTTCCCTTTAAAAATAGTGAAATTAAAATCTGGAAGATTTAGTATATCCTTTAGATTATAGATAATATTATCCTTTAGATAGTCCTCTTTGCATTCTATAAGATATACTCCTGTAAGATCATTTTTTGAAAGTGCATTCATAAATTCCAGATAATTCATCTAAAAAAACCTCCCTTAAGATAAGTGTCTACACTTATTTTATCATCAAAATTTATTTTAACAAATCCATCTTTTTGAGTATTGTATATCCTAATTCCAGAAAGATTATCTATAACCTTACTTGAAGGATGATTGTAAATATTATTTCTTCCAGCAGAAATTAAAGCAATGCTTGGACTTACATTTTTTATAAATTCCTTAGAAGAAGAGTTCTTAGAGCCATGATGAGAAACTTTTAATATATCAGTATCAATTTTTATCGAATCTTCGTATTTTTTAGATAAATCACCAAGAGTCAAAAACTTATATCCGTTTATATCAACAAGAAGCCCCATAGAATTGTCATTTGGATTAGTACCTTTCCCATCATATATACATTTGATACTGCCAGAATTTGTCTTTATGACTTGATCTTTTTTAATAGATACGAAATTATCATATTTATCAAATTCATCTTTGAATTTATCCGTAGATATAATATTACTAACCTTGAAATTTTGACATAATATATCAAGATTTCCAGAATGATCACTATCGCTATGAGATATAAAGACTCCCTTTATATCTTTTACACCCATTCCCTTTAGCACAGGTACAAGAATTCTCTTGCCACTATCATAATCTTTAAACTTAGGCCCTCCCACATCAAAAAGATAATAGTCATTTTGATCTTTAAGTAAGAAAGCATCACCTTGTCCAATATCAATCATATACAAAGAATTTTCTTTTCTAAATAAATCCCCTGCCACATCCAAAGAAAGTAAGGCTATTATAGAAATAAGAAAAATCTTATTGTATAAAACATACCTTTTCTTTAAATTTACAAAAGCTATTATGATAAGAAAGCACACCACAGAAATAGCCATCGAATCCTCTTTTACAAATGATATATCCAAACTAAAATCATAAATAAAATCAGTAATATTTAATATAAGTCCACTTAGTAAATTCATCAAAAGAAAATACAATGGTTTAAATATAAAAAGTATCTTATAAGTAAATATCGAAAAAACCATCATATAAAGTAAAATTGTAAATAATGGCAAGATTACAAAATTTGCAAATACAGAAAACAAATTAAATCTTCCAAAATAATTTACTGTAAAAGGCATAAGCGAAAGCTGAACTATAGCCAAAAAATAAATATATCTTTTAAGTCCAACCCATCTATATCTTTCAAAAAGCTTCGCATATATTACAAATATCGAAATCATTGCAGCAAAACTTAACACAAAAGAAATATTTAAGATAGCAAAAGGATACAAAAGTGTAATAACAACTGAAGATAAAGCTATTGAATTTATCTTATCTTCTTTTCTAAGAAAAACAAAAGATAGAAAAGAAACAAAGTTCATAACAAGAACTCTTATTACAGAAAATGGAAAAGATATAAAATACCCATATAAAGCACAAATTATAATTGCAATAATCCTTGAAATCTTATAATCAATTCCCATACCATTAAGGAAAAATATTATAAATATTATAATAAGGTCAATATGAAGCCCAGATACTACAAGTATATGAGAAAGCCCCAGATTTCTTATATTATCTCCATCATCAAAGCTTTTGGAAAGGATTACAGAAGTTGCAAAATCTGCATTTTTCTTACTAAGATTATCATGGAAAATCCCATCTACATATTTATTAAAATCCCTTTTTAGATTTAGCATAAAGTTAGAAGAAATATCTTTTGATATGAGTTCTTTTTCTTTAATCTCGTATTTAATATTTTTCCCTATAAAATAATTTCTCATATTAAATAAAAAGGGATTTGAATTTTTGGAAATAGTAGAAATATTGCCATAAACTACTACATTATCTGCTATATCATAGTTATTTTCGGAATAAAATATTACTTTAAATCTTTTGTTATCTCTATATGTATAAGCCTCATATCTATTTATATCATCAAACTCATCTTTGCTATAAATATCTAAATCAAAATTATCTAATTTATCATAAGAAAAATCATAATCATTAAATCTAAAATCAGCATACAAAAATCCACACAAAAGTCCAATCGATATCAAAAACATAGATTTCTTTTTTAAAATTAAAGAAACTATAACCAAAATAACAAACAAAGAAATCACAAAAAAATTCGCACTTTCAAAATATGTAAAAATAACAATAGCAAATATAAAGCTAATTGCAAAAAATAACATAGGTCTTTTCATAATTTCCTCCAATATAATTATAATATCATAATTATAAAACTTATGATATAATCTTAAAAAGAGGGATACGCTTTGAGAAGATTATACATAGAAAAGCCTTTTATAACACATATAAAGGCCAATATAAAGAAAAGAGAATACGAGAACGATAATACAAAAATCATATTAGATAAAACGATATTTATGCCAAAAACCTACTATTACCCCAAAGACGAAGGGACAATAGATGGCAAAAATATAATAGATAGCTATGAAAAAGACGATACTATAGTATATGTAATTGATGGAAAACCATCAAAAAGTGAAGTAGAATTAAAGCTTACAAAAAGTCTTAGAGAAAAAATCATGCCATATAATGCAGCTATAATTCTAATAGCACTTGCAATAGAGAAATTCTACAATAGAAAGACTTTTTTCTTTGAGCTAAAAGAAGACTATTGTATGATAAGTTTTGATGATATAACAGAAGATTCAGTAAATATAAAAGCTTTAGAAAGCTTTATAAATTACATAGTAGACTTAGGTTTAAGCATAAATTACGAAGATGATTATTACAATATAAGCTCACTTGGAAAGATTAAATATTTTGGAATATCTTCTACCAATACAAAAGCAATAGATCATATAAAAATATTTAAAAGTGAAATTGAAAACGACACCTTGATACTCTCATTTATTGTAGGAGAAGATTACAAGAAATATGTAGAAAGAAATGAGAATACATTAAAAGAAATCAAAAAAATTGCAATGAATGATGAAGAAAGTACCGATAAAATAAATAAAATCATAAATCTTGTAGCAAACGAAAGATTTCTTGATAAATTTTAAAATGGACTTATAAAATATAAATTAAGTCCATTTTTATATTTAAATTTTCTTTGTATTATATTTTAATATAATAAAAGGTGGTGTTGCAGAATAGAATTATCTATTCTGCGACATCATTTTTT
>JAUMZM010000050.1 GCA_030528125.1 Tissierellia bacterium | reverse complement strand
ATTAGATAGTAGAAACAAACCCAGCAAAAAGCTGGGTTTGTCTACGTTCTGAGAGAGCATATGCTCTCTTTTTCTTTGCTTTTATTTTTTCGCTGAATTTTTCTTAATCTTTGTATAATAGATCTTTTCTACCATTACTGCTAATGCATTATCTCCTGAGATATTGGCTGCTGTTCCAAATGAATCTTGTGTTAGATAAAGTGATATTAGAAGTGTTGCCAACGCTCCTGATGACTCGATTCCTACAACTGGTAAGAATGGTAATGCACTCATTACCGCTCCTCCTGGTGCTCCTGGTGCTGCAACCATTGCTATTCCTAAGATTGCGATGAATTTTAATAATAATCCATAGCTATGTGGCATATCATACATTGTAAGTATTGTAAATGTACAGGCTGTGATTGTAATCATCGATCCTGGCATGTGTACTGTTGCTCCAAGTGGAAGTACAAATTCTGATATCTCTCTATTTACTCCATTAGCATCTGCGCACTCTAAGTTTACAGGGATTGTTGCAACTGATGATTGTGTTCCTACTGCTGTCATGTATCCTTTTACTTGGTTTTTGATTAATGTCAAAGGATTCTTCTTTGAATAGCTTCCTCCTATTAAGAATAGTGCTGTTATATATAATAGGTGAAGTACTATAATACAGATGAATATTCTCCAGAATACTGATAATACTGCAAATACTGATCCTGAATAAGCCATATTTGCAAAGTTACCAAATATGAAAAATGGTAATAATGGTACTATCGCTACTGCTAGAACCTTTGTTATTATCTCATTGAATTCATTTATTATTCCGTATGTATATTCTCCTTTTCCATGACTTCTAAGTCCTGATACCATAATTCCCATCATAAAGGCAAATACTATTGCTCCTGTTACTTCGAAAAATGGTGCTATTGGCACTTCAAAGTATGGTAATAATTCCTTGCCTTGTGATTGCTGGATATTTTCTACTAAATCACTTGTAAGAAAACTTGGGAATATTGACTTTGACATAAAGTATGATAAGCTTCCTCCGATAAGTGTTGATATGTATGCTAATAAAACTGTAACTCCAAGTAGCTTGCCAGCTCCTTCTCCCAAATCTGCGATTCCTTTGGTTACAAAACCAATGATCATAAGTGGGATTATGAAGTTTAGAAATGCTCCGAATATTTTAGAGAATGTTACAGCAATTCTTATAAACCATGCAGGTAAATATAAACCTACAAGAACTCCTAAGAATATCGCTATAATAAGTCTTGGTATTAGGCCGATTTTCTTTTTCTTTTTTTCCATAAAAACTTTTTCCTTCCTTTTACTTCATTTCGATATAAGTCATTATATCATTAGATATTATTTTTTACAAAATTTTCTTGATGTTCGATTAATTTTTTCGATAGATCGCTAAATTTTTGCAATATTTCTGATAAATTATTATAATTTTTGTGAAATATTAGATATTATCTAAAAATCTAATTCTATAGGAATTCTTCTATTCTTGTGCTTATCTCATTTACTGGAAATCCTATTATTGTGTTGATATCTCCTTCGATATATCTTATAAGTGATGGATTTATCTCTTGGATTCCATAGGCTCCTGCCTTGTCATAGACTTTCTTTGTGTTAATGTAGTCTTTTATTATGGTTATGTTTCTGTTGCTTTTATTAGAAAATGCGACATTGCTATATGTATAGAATAATTCGATGTAGTCTTTTTCCATAAGACATACTGCTGTTATTACTTGATGAATTTTTCCAAGATATGAGTTTAGCATATTATATGCATCTTCGTAATCTGTTGACTTACCTAGTATTTTGCCATCATTTATGACTATGGTATCTGATGATATGTATAATGTATCTTCTGCTATATCTATATTGGAAAGTTTTGCCTTGGTGATATTTGCGCAAGTTAGTGCAAATTTATGAAAATCATCTAGGTTTTTGTATTCTTCTAGGCTTTCTCTTTCTATCTTTCTTTCATCAATTTCTGAAGATTTCAATGTGAATTTGCATATATTTTGCATAAGCTCAATTCTTCTTGGGGATTTTGTCACAAGGACTACTTTATTAAATTTATTTAATTTGCCTTTTTTGTAGACATCTTTTACGTATTTCATTTTTCACCTAAAAAATCTACTGCAAGTAATCTTGCAGTAGATTATTAATTATTCTTCATCTGTAGAATCTTCTTTATTTGAATCTTCTTTATCTGAAGTTTCATCTGAATTGGAGGATTCTAAGTCTTTATCTGAATCTTCTTTTTTTTCTTTATATTCTGTTGCATTATCTTGTGTATCTTCGGTCGGTGCTTCTATCTTTGTATTTTCGCTTTCATCGGCAAGTTCTGCTTGTGATAATGGCTTTCTATTTAGAATATCCATAAACTCTTTTCCTGTAATGGTCTCTTTTTTGAGTAGATAATCTGCTATCTCGTGTAATTTATCCATGTTATCTTTTAGAATCTCAATTGCTCTGTAATGTGCTTGTGAGATTATTTCCATTACTTTCTGGTCGATCTTATCTGCTGTTCCTGTACTTGCGATAAGTCTTCTATCTCCGCCTAGATATCTTCCGTATGTTTCTTCTAATTGTACAAAGTCGAAATCATCTTCCATTCCGTAGGTTGTAACCATCGAACGAGCTATCTTGGTGGCTCTTTCTATATCATTGGATGCGCCTGTTGTCTTTGTATTAAAGATTATCTCTTCTGCACTTCTTCCACCTGTAAGTGTTACTATCTCGTTGAATAACTCTTGCTTTGTCATGATGTATTTCTCATCACGATCTACACTCATTGTATAACCTAAGGCTCCTGATGTTCTTGGAACTATGGTTATCTTTGTGACAGGCTTCTTGTTGGTTTGAACTGCTGTTACTAGCGCATGTCCTACTTCGTGATATGCTATTATCTTCTTTTGATCGTCGCTTATTACTGTATTTTTCTTCTGTTGACCTGCAATTACTACTTCTATTGACTCTTGCAAGTCTTCTTGAATTACTTCTTTTCTTCCTTCTCTTACCGCTCTTAATGCTCCCTCGTTTATAATATTTGCAAGGTCTGCTCCGCTTGTACCTGCTGTCATTCTTGCGATTTCTTCAAAGTCTATATTGTCTTTTATCTTTACATCTTTCGCATGAACTTTAAGTATAGCTTCTCTTCCCTTTAGATCTGGTAATTCTACTCTTATTTGTCTGTCAAATCTTCCTGGTCTTGTAAGTGCTGGGTCTAGTATTTCTGGTCTATTGGTTGCTGCAAGAAGTACAACTCCTTCTGTAGCATCAAATCCATCCATCTCATTTAGAAGTTGGTTTAGTGTCTGTTCTCTCTCATCGTTTCCTCCGCTAAATCCTGAAGTATCACGCTTTTTACCAATTGCATCTATCTCATCTATAAATACTATACAAGGTGCCTTTTCTTTGGCTTGCTTGAATAGATCACGTACCTTGCTTGCTCCAAGTCCTACAAACATTTCTACAAACTCTGAGCCTGATATTGAGAAGAATGGTACATTAGCCTCTCCTGCAACTGCTTGTGCAAGAAGTGTCTTACCTGTTCCTGGTGGTCCAATAAGTAGAACTCCTTTAGGGCATACCGCTCCTATATCACGATATTTCTTAGGTGAATGTAAGAAATCTACCACTTCATATAATGAATCCTTGGCCTCTTCTTGACCTGCAACATCGTTAAAAGTCTTTCCTGTCTTACTTTTGACATAGACTTTGGCTTTGCTTTTACCAAAGCTCATGAAGTCTCCGCCACCTTTGCCCATTTGCTTGGTTAGTGATCTGCTCATCATATAACCCATGAATATCAAAAATCCAATAGGTATTATTGATGTCAAAAGTATGCTCATTCCAGGACTCATTGGTTCTTCTATAACTCTTTTGAATTCTACATTCGAATCAATAAGTCTTTGTGTAATATCTGGGTCATTCCAGTTTCCTGTAACGTAAGTCTTTTCTTTTCCATCGACTTTAGCTTTAAATACTGTCTTGTAATCTTCTTTCTGAAGCTCAGTAACTTCACCATTATCAACCATTTCTATGAATTGAGAATATGGGACTTCTTTGGTGCTTTCATTATCTAAAGCTGGAGATAAGCCAAATCTAAGGAGAATATACAATAATAGTGCCCCAGATAGATAATATATCAAAGGTCTTCTATTATTATTATTTCCTGTTTCCATTAATATCCGCTCCTAGCCATATATTTATCAAGTAATTTATTTAACTCTTCTAATTCCTTTATAATTGTATCCATGTGAACTCCAGAAACATCCTTTGGAATATCATTTCTTATCTTGTCAAAGTAAACTTCAACAGAATCACAAGCCTTCTCGCCCATCTCTGTAAGCTCTACATTTACAACTCTCTCGTCTTCTACCGATCTAATTCTATTTACAAATCCAGCCTTCTCAAGCTTTTTGCAAATATTTGAAATATTGCCACCTGTAACACCAACTGACTTGCCCAAATTTCCCATTGAAATAGCCTCACCTCTTGAGCCAAGTGTTATTATCATCTTTAACTGCAAAGTTGTAATACCATATTCCTGAGCAGTTGACATTAAAAGTGTATCAATTTTTTGTGAAATCTCTCTGATCATTGAAAATATAGAATTATTAAATTTGAAAAAACTCATATCTCTTTTTTTCATAATTTCCTCCCTAAACAAGATTTCATTATCTTATTTAATTATTATTTAAAAATGAAACTCCTACCTTAAATATTATAATCATTTCTTTCTAATAAATTGTTATAATGAATATAATCTTTAAACTTTGTTTAAAAAATTATACCATTACGCCCCTTATTGTCAAGTATTAAAAGATAAACTTTAGCATTTATAAATAATTATATAATAGACTTTTTTAACAGAAAATTTTATATTTTCTGAAAACATTTAATCATATTTCCTTGTGCAAAATAAAGCGATAAGTATAATGAAAATAAAGCATACTTTTTGACTAATATATTAGTAAATAAGGAGAGGTTTATGAATTACGATTATATTATAATAGGAAATGGAATAGCAGGCTATTCTGCATTAAAAGAGTTAGCAAAAGATACTGACAAGAAAACTCTTATAATATCAAAAGAAAAAGAAAACACATATTATAGAACACAATTATCCCATTTTATAAGCAAGGATTTTACAGATAAAGAATGCTATGTATGCAAAGATAGCTGGTATAAAGAACACGATATCGATGTAAAACTAGATTGCAAAGTTACAAAGATAAATACAGACAAAAAGACCATAATAACAGAAAATGACGAAGAAATAGGATATGAGAAATTACTAATTGCAACAGGAGCAAGAGCATTTGTACCACCAATTAAAGGCGTAGAAAGCGATGGAGTATTTGCAATAAGAACACTAGATGATCTTAAATCATTCAAAAAATCCCTAGAAGATTCTAATACAGTAATCATAATAGGTGGAGGAATCCTTGGGCTAGAAGCAGCAAAATCAATCCAAAAGACTGGAAGAAAAGTAGTAGTTATAGAAAGCTTCGACTACATTTTAAATAAACAATTAGACAACGAATTGTCACTAAAATTAAAAGATGAACTAGAAAAGCTAAACATCATCGCAAAAACCGGCAAGAACACAACAGAAATACTATCAGAAGATGGCAAAGTTAGTGGAGTAAAGCTAGACGATGGAGAAGTAGTCGAAGGAGAATTGATACTAGTACAAACAGGCATAAGATCAAATATAGAGATTGCCAAAAACTCAGGCCTTGAGACAGATAGAGGAATAATGGTTAATAAAAATCTCAAAGTAGAAGATAAAGACATCTATGTTGCAGGAGATGCAGCACAAATTGGCAAAGCAACAATGGGACTTTGGACAGCAGCAATGGAAATGGGACAAATCGCAGGCAAGAACATGCTTGGAGATAATCTAGAATATGACACACCTAAGCCATTTAGCTTATTAAACCTAGACGAAATCAAACTCTTCTCAGCAGGAAGCCATGACGGCGAAGAAATGAAAAAAGAAGACGGAGATAAAATCTACAAGCTATTTAAAAAAGACGATAAGATCATAGGCGGAATTTTGTGGCAAGATACAAAATACATGAATGATGTAAAAAAGATAGTATTTGAAGGAAAACCACTAGAAGAAACCAAGTTAAAAGAAATATTTGAATAACACAAAAAAGGCCTATGATATCATAGGTCTTTTTTTGATGAAATGAAAGGATAATAATGAAATTTTTTGTAATAATAGTATTACTTGTAATGCTAATTCATAACTTTATGCTATCAAGAAATATTATAATACCAACAAAACAACAGAACTTTACCAAGTACATACTAATAGCATTTCTAATTATAAGCTTAATAATATTTAGAAAGTATGATACAACAATAACAGGACTTATAATAGTAGTCCTTGCCAATCTATTGTGCGTATCCTTTGTAAATTCAACAGGAATTACAAATAAAGGCATCAATCTACTAATGGGAGGAATGAGCACAATAAAACATGTAGATTATAGCAAAATCAACAAAATAGATCTAAAAGTAAAAGACGAAATCAAACTTAATATAAACGTCTATGGAAGTATCTACAACCAAAACTATGATTTAAAATACCTAGAGCAAATAGGAGAAATCATAAAAGAAAAAGACTTATCTTAAAAATACGGCCAGGCCGTATTTTTGTGCCTAAATTATTTCTAATAAATTTATACATTAATCAAATCTCCTGTAAAATCATTAGCATCTCTTTAATAATATATATTAGAAATTTATATTTCTAATATTAATCATTAAAAAATATATATTATTGTTGATATACCAACGTCTTTTAGTATAATAATAAATAATCAAAGATTGGGGGTTATTTTTATTAAAATAAACAATTTTCACAAAAAACTAATGTTAATTAACTATAAAAGAAAGATGAAAAGAGGATCTATGAGTCTTGTAGATTTCTTTATGCTATCTTTTGGAGCGATGGTTGGTGTCGGTTGGGCTGTAAGCAGCAACAACTGGATATTCACATCAGGTGGTGTAATTCCTGCAACGGTTGGATTTATAATAGGAACTCTATTACTCCTTCCTATAGGTTTTTGCTATAGCGAGCTTATGGCATCACTACCTGCATCTGGAGGAGTAATGCTTTATGCTTACAGAGCATTTGGAACATTTATTTCATTTATTGGAGGATGGTTTGTAGCATTGGCATATATCACAATCTTGCCATGGGAAGCAATCTACATAAATGACATATTGATGAAATTATTCCCAGCACTTGCCAATAGCCCTGTTATCTACACCGTTCTAGGTAGCAATATAACTTTAAATGGAATTATAATAGGAATCGTACTTGCAGTAGTTTTATTTATAATAAATGTAGTCGGAAGTGAGAAAGCATCAAGATTGCAGACAAAACTTTCTATGACAATTATTGTAATTGGATTTATCGTAATAATAGCTTCATTTATAAAATTTGATCCAAACAATCTAATTCCATCATATCAAGCATTTGTAGAAAATTCTCATACAAATATGCTTGGAGGAATAATATCAATGGTTGTAATCGTGCCGTTTTTCATGGCAGGATTTGATACAATCCCCCAGACTATTGAAGATAGCAAAAGAGAAGTAAACTTCTCTAAGATTGCAAAAGTTCTCGCATTCTCGATTCTTTTTGCAGGACTATTCTATTCATTAATAATAATTTCAACAGGAGCAGTTACTGATTGGAGAGAATACTCACAAATGCCAGCTCCAGCAATGGCTCTTATGCTAAAAGATGTCTATGGAGGAGGGATTGGACAAGTTCTCTACTACCTTGTAATGATAGGTACTATCGCAGGATTGTTCTCAACTTGGAATGGAATGTTCATGGCAAGCGCAAGATTACTTGAAAGCATGGGAAGAACCAATCTATTGCCACAGTTTTTTAAGACAGAATTTAAAAAATACAAGACACCCAAGGGAGCCTCGATATTCTGCTTTTTCGCAGCAGCAGTAGGCCCACTTGTAGGAAGCAATCTGATAGCAACACTTACAAGTCTTGGATCTGTCGCATTTGTAATAGGATGGTTTCTTACAGGAATCTCATCTGTTAAACTTAGGAAAAAAGAGCCAAGGCTATACAGACCATTTAGAGCACCAGGTGGAATGTTTACATTAATAGTAGGATCAATAATATCACTTGTTATAATAATTCTATCATTCCTACCTACATCAGTAGCATTTATGGGAAATATAGGAGTTGTTCTATTCTTCGTATGGACAGGACTAGGGCTTATATTCTATCTATTAACCAATAGAGCAGGACATAAGATTGAAAAATACCAAAGAGATCTTATGATGTATCCATGGCTACTTAAGATGAGAACTCTAGAAAAGAAACTCAAAGAAATAGACGATAGCGAAATCGACAAAGAAAATCTAGACATCTACTCCGAGAGATTCTTGGGAGAAGAGGAAATAGAAAAAGAGATAAAAGATAAGATAAGAAAAGATATAGAAAGTGACTAAAGATAGCTAGAATTAGCTATCTTTTTTAAATAATAATTAAATTATATCTATAGTTTAAATTTATCTAATTAGGGTATAATACAATTGATAGTTAATATCATAAAGTGATTTTTATAAATAAATTAAAAAACTAACCTTTAAGGAGGAGTTATGAAAACTATAGATGCACTAAAAAAGAGAAGAAGTTATCGTGACCTTGACGATAATATAAATGTAAGCGACGAGAAGATAGCTGATACTATCAAAGAGATATTAGAGCTTGTCCCTGATGCTTTCAACATGAAATCACAAAGAGTTGTTCTTGTTCAAGGCGATAAGCACAAGAAACTTTGGGATTCTGTATACGAAGAATTTGGCGGTCAAGTTGCTAAGGAAAAGACCGACGTATTCAAAAATGCTTCTGGTACAGTTCTTTTCTTCTATGATAGCGAAACTGTAGAAAAGATGAAAAAAGAATTTAGTCTATATGAAAAGCAATTTGAACCATGGGCTTATCAATCAAACGGAATGTTGCAATTAAGCATATGGGATACACTTTGTGAAATGGGATTGGGTTATAATCTTCAACATTACAATCCAGTTATAGACAAAAGAGTTAAAGAAATGTTCGATGTAGATGATAATTATGTTCTATTAGCAGAAATGGTATATGGAAATATATTATCAGACGTAGATAAGAAAGAAAAAGAAGACATAAATAAAAGATTTAAAATATCAAAATAAGATTTTGATTAGAAATTTAAACTTCTAAAACACACCATGACTTACCAACCCATCAAAAGATGGGTTGATTTTTTATAAAAATCTGTATAAATCTTATTTATTCTGTATTGATTGGATTTATTATTTATTTCTTATCCAAGGGGATGGAATGCAAAGAATAATTGAAAAGTATAGCTAATAGTATATATTAAAAGTAAAATTAATTGATTAGAAATTGATTTTAATATTAATCATATAAACCACAAAAATGCTTAGCTCTCCAAAAATTGAAAAGTTCTAAATCTCAAAATCCTAAAATTTGCAAACTCGCTTTGCTCAAACAATGCAAATTTTTAGCGGATTTATTCGATTTGAACTTAAAACAATTTTTTCCGAAAGCCGCATTTTTGTAGTTTTATATTATATAAATAGGATTATTTGATTAATGCTAAGCTATATGGATACTTTAGAAATATGCTATATACTAAAGAATAAACAAATGAAAGAAACGTAGTTTCTTTACATATTTCCACCTCCATGGAATGGTCGTTTTCATGACCTATCCCAATTTCTGAAAGAAATTGATGGAAGGTCAGATGTCGCTTTGTTTCAAATCTTTGATTTGTCAAAAAGCCGACTCAGGTGAAGGAAAGAGGGGAATTTAAAGGGGAGGAACGTGAGGGATAATCGAAAAACCTCCCCCTTTGGTTAGAAAAATAAAGTATATAATCAAATAAATCCAAGCAACAAAAAACTCATTATTAATTATTTTTGTAGTTTTTTTATATCAATAAAAAAAGCTGATTACTCAGCTTTTTCTTCTTTGATTTTAGTTATTCTAACTTTATCTATTCGATTTTCTTTTATGCTCATTATCTTTAAAATGTAGTCATTGCATTTTATGCTTTTTACTTTGGTACTTCTTGGGACAAATCCATAATAATCTATCATATATCCTGCAAGTGTGTCGTATTCCTCGCTATCTTCATTGATCTCTATATCGATGTAGTCGTTTAGATCCTTTACTGATATCGAGCCTTTTGCAATGTAATCGCCCTTTCTTGTCTTTCGGATTTCTTTTATATCATCATCGTACTCGTCGTCGATTTCTCCTACTATCTCTTCCATCAAATCTTCCATAGTAACTATTCCCGAGAAACCTCCATACTCATCTATAAGTAGAGCGATATGCGTGTTATTCTTCTGCATTCCAGAAAACAATTTATTGATTTCTATTCTTTCTGGTACGAAATATCCAGGCTTTATAAGATTTCTAATTCTTACATTCTCAAATCCCTTGTTGTAGGCTTCTATTAGATAGTCTTTGATGTATAAAATTCCAAGTATATTGTCTATGTCATTATCATATACTGGAATTCTTGAATACTTTACATCAAGCATTTCTGTTAGATATTTGTCTTCGCTATCATTTATATCTATCATATAGACTTCAGGTCTTGCAGTCATTATCTCTTCTGCGACAGTCTCTTCAAATCCTATTACAGAATTTATCATCTTACCTTCCATCTGATTGATAACGCCTTGATTTTCACCTATTTGAACTATTGATTTTATCTCTTCTATTGTAACTTCTTTTTCAACTTTCTTGGATTCTATGCCAAATATCTTCATGAAGATATCGGTAATCTTTGTTGTAAGAAATATAAATGGAGTTGAGATTTTTATTAGAAAGTCTGTAATAAATACTGCCCCTCTTGCAAAATTATAGGGGTTTTGCACTGCAACTCTTCTAGGTATCAAGTCAGAAAATGACACATTAACTATCGCAACAATTATAACAAGTATCAGTGAAACAACTGTCAAGGACATCTTTGTCCCACCACTTTCGTAAGTATTTCTTAGCATGTGAAATATGTATATAATCATGCTAAATGCTATGATACTTTTTAGAAATCCAATTGTCGCTATAAACTTTTGAGGTTTTGAAGTTATATCTATAATCTTCTTGCTTCTTATATCATTTAGATTGTCTATTTTCTTTTTATCAATTGATGTAAAAGACATCTCAACTGCTGACAATAAAGCATTTATCAATATAAATACTATTACTATTAATATTTTTGCTATTAAATTATTAGACCCAGGGTCGTCCATGTATATCTCCTTTTCGTATTTATATCATCATACTATTTGTTGGTATTTATTCAAAAGAAAAAGCAAGTTAATAAGAAGGGTACTTCTTTTAATGATAATATAGATAATCCTTTAGAAATAAGACTTATATTATGAATAAATAAAAAAGAAGCGAAAGCTTCTTACCGATTTCGCCCCTGCGGAGCAGTCGTTTGCAGGGTGAAGGAAAGAGGGGAATTTAAAGGGGGAGGAACGTGAGGGATAATCGAAAATCCCTTAGTTCCTCCCCCTTTGGCTAGAAATATATAATTAAGTAAATCCAAGTAATAAAAATAATCATCAATTGTTTTTGTAGTTTTTATTAAAAATAAATACCATTACTTATATTCATTTATATTCACAACTTCATCAAATGTTTTTAAATAATTATCATCGTATTTATGGCTTATTACAATCTTTAAGCTTACGTCAAGATTTCTTATGACTTCTTGCATTTTGGCTGTGTTTTCGCTATCTAAATTTGCCGTAGGTTCATCTAATATAATACAATATGGCTTTTCAATGAGTGCTCTTGCAATTGCAATTCTCTTATATTCTCCAGCCGATACGAATTTTCCCATGTGACCTATTGATTTCTTATTAATCAAATTATCATCTATTCCAACACTTTTGGCGACTTTTATGACTTCTTCATCTGTGAAATCTCTATACATTCTTATATTTTCAATTACATTGTCATCTATTACATAGGTGTCAGATCCTATGTATCTTATGCTTTTTGCAATTGAATTTTTATTTATATCTTTGTAATTGATATCTCCATATAATATATCTCCTGAGAAATTATCATAATAACCTACTATTAGCTTGGCAAGAGTGCTCTTACCAGAACCTGACTCTCCTATAACTATGTATGATTTACCATTTTCAAACGTATAATTAAAATCCTTAAATATTTCTTTATCAGAAAGAGTCATCGATACATCATTAAGCTTAATATCAGAATCTTTTATATCGTATTCTTTGCCTTTTGTATCTTTTATTTCTAAGTACTTATCAAGCTTTTTTCTAAGATTTTCTGTTGATTTCATGAGATTTTTATTTTTTGCATAAGTACTTATAGGATTAAATACAAAATTTAGAATTTGAACTGCCATCATCAAAGAACCTATAGTGATTTCGCCCTTTATTATGAAGTAAGAACCCACAAGCATACACAAAACCTGTACAGATAATGAAATCGAAGCTATAGAGCCTAGTGCAAAGTTATCTACAAGAAACATCTTTGCTCTTTTGTCTTCGAATTCCTGATCGTCTTTTTTGGTTTTTTGAAAAATCTCATCATTTATATTTAAAAGTTTGATTGATTCAAACCCTGATAATATATTTTCAAGTCTATTGATAAAACTTTCAGAAGACTTTGAATAATTATTTCTCGCATTTGTCTGAATTGATGCGAAAAGAGATGGAACAAAGATTACAATTAATGTCAAGGCTATAAAAGATATCGCCATAATAACATGTATCCTAAAAAGTGCGATTAAGCTTATCGCAAACATAAATATATTAATGATATTATCATAACTTGGTTGTACATAATTATCGCCAATCTCTTCGATATCATGAGTTAGCATATTATAATAAAAAGACATGCCCTCTTTTTGGTATGTATAAATAGGCATTTTATTCAAATTTTCATAGACTTTTGATTTAGCTTCATGCAAGATTTTATTTTGCAATTTCCCGCCAAAATATCCTACCAAAGTTTGCACCAAGCTCATCACTATAGCAAATAATAATACAAGTAATAGGAAATATTTTATCTTGCTAAAATTGCCGGTACTTATATTATCTAGTATTTCTTTTAAAATATATGCTAGAAATATATTTGTAAAGGACATAAGTATTCCTATAATTCTAATGATTACATAGAGTAATTTGTGCTTTCTAATGATTTCTTTCATAATATACCTCTAATAAATTTAATATTAATTTTATAATAGTCCTTATGCAAACGTTTTGTCAAATAAAATATTTGTTTTAAGATTTTTATAAATCTTAATAAAATCTCTAGGAAATAATTTTAGCTTAGTTTTGCTTAAATTTATATTTTTTTCTAATCAATGGGAGGGAATTAGGGGAGACGATTCATGACCTAACCCGATGAGTGCATAGCACGAATCGTTGGTAGGTCAGATGTCGACTTGTTTCAAATCTTTGATTTGTCAAAAGGCGACTCATGACCCAATTTCTGAAAGAAATTGATAGAATGTCAAAAGACAATTGTACCCAAATTAAAAATTTGGACAATTGATTGCATCAGACCTACTAAAATTTGCTTTTCAAATTAAGTTAGGGCTTGAAAAAGGCGACTCTATAATAATTTCATTAGATATCCCTTGCGACTTAACATCCGATAATACTTGATTATAAATAGTAGTCTTTATTTCTTGGATTCATTTAGTTATATATTTTCTTTTTTCAACCTAAGGGGAGGGAATTAGGGGAGTTTCGATTCTCCCCAACATTCCCTCCCCTTAAAC
>JAUMZM010000089.1 GCA_030528125.1 Tissierellia bacterium | reverse complement strand
TTAGATAGTAGAAACAAACCCAGCAAAAAGCTGGGTTTGTCTACGTTCTGAGACGGCTTAGCCGTCTTTTTTAATTGCATCTAATTATTTAATTGTTACATCTCCTGAACGAGATTTTATTTTAATATCTAAATCAGGATCAGAAGCTTTCTTAGAAATAGTGTACTCACCGTTTTCTTTCTTTACATTCTCGAATTTGTCAGAGAAAGAAACACTAGCTCCTTTAATATTAGCTTTGACATTTCCATTGTAATCTGAAGAATCTAAAAAGATTTCTCCATTGCTTGTAGTTGCAACAATGCTTTTTCCAGAAAGAATTGAAGTTATAGAAATTCTTCCATTTTGAGATTTAAGATTTGAGTTATTAAATGAAAGAGCGTCAGCTTTAATTGAACCATTTACACATTTTACATCAAGATCTTCACCTGTGATGTGGTTTAGAGAAATATTTCCATTTACATTTCTTGCATCTACATTTCCCTTAGTATTCTTTAGAGCGATTCTTCCATTTACATCTTCTAATTTGAAATTAGATTCGCTGTTTTCAATTTCAATTCTTCCGTTGACATTTTCTATGTCAGAATTTTTAAAATTAGTATCAGAAAGTTCAAATGAACCATTAGCTAATCTTACCTTCAAATTATCATAAGTTACAGTTGGAAGATAGATTTCAACTTCGCTTTTTGTTCTTTCTTCAAATCCCTCTTTTACAGAAATCATAAGAGTTCCATCATTTACGATAACATCTAATATATCATCTTGCTTATCTTCTTTTGATTTGAAAGCTACAACTTCATCAACTCTTACATTGCTTTCATAGCTTCTTTGGATATTTACAGTTCCATTTGCAATATTTACATCAACAGATTTTATTTCATCTTCAATCTTAGTTGAATCACTTACCTCATAAGGAAATGATGAAACAAATTTTCTAGAATTTTTCATCAAATCATCTAAGTCTATATTTATATCGATATTTTCGATCTTTTCAGCTGCTTTTTTGACAGCTTTTTCAACAGAAGATGAGAATTTAGAAGCAAAGCTATTTTCAAATTTATCAGATGAACAAGCCTCTAATAATTCACTAGCTTCTTGGGCTGTAATCTTACCTTCTTCAAGCATTTTAAGAATCATTTTCTTTTCATCAGTCATTATTGACCTCCTTTAGCAATTCCTTAGCCTCTTCGGCTGTAATCTCGCCATTGTTTAACATATTTAATATATCAAGTCTTGATTGTTCATTGTCAACTTTTCCACCAAGAGATTTTATAACTTTGTCTAATTTATTTCTAACAGTTGGATAAGAAATTCCAAGCTCTTCTCCAACATCTTTGATTGATCCTCTTTTTCTTAAAAAAAGTTCAATGAAGTCTTTTTCTTCACTAGTTAGTCTTGAGAATTTATCTCTTTCAAAATAACCTCTAATCTCAGTTCCGCATTTCTTGCATTGATAAGAAGTTATAACTAATTCACCATCGCAATTAGGACATTTATCTATCATACAATCCTCCTTCGTTAATCTAAGTATACCACCTTTTTAATTTTTGTAAAGTGTTTTTTTAATTATTTAATTTTTTCGTAAGAATTTTTGAAATATGTTTCGATTCTAATTAAAGAATCGAATAATTATATTTTTAAATAATCAAAATAAAATTATAGGATAAATTTGTCCTATAATAAAGAAATATATCTTCTTTAATTCTTATAAATAGATTAATACATAAAAATAACTACTCAAAGCTAAGTTATATTAATCTTTAGAAATACTACTTATATTATCAGTAAAAAAAGTAGAAGCGAAAGCTTCTTACATATTTCGCCCCTGCGGAGCAGTCGTTTTAAGGGGGTAGAAAAGGAGAGGTTTAAGGG
>JAUMZM010000002.1 GCA_030528125.1 Tissierellia bacterium | reverse complement strand
GTAATTAAAAAGCAGGTAGGTTTTGTATTTTCTACCTGCTTTGTCTACAGTCTGGCCCAAGAAATCTTGGGCTTTTATATTATAGATAATATTTTTTGATTACTTTTAGATTGTCATCTAATTCATAAACCAATGGACTACCTGTTGGAATTTCAAGATCCATTATATCATCATCTGATATTCCTTCGATATGTTTTGCCATTGCTCTTAAGCTATTTCCATGAGCTGCTACAAGAACTGTTTTTCCTTCTAATAAGTCTTTTGCTATATGATCTTCATAATATGGAAGACATCTTTCAAGAGTTACTTTAAGATTTTCTCCTCTCGGAACTAATTCTTCTGGAAGATATCTGTATTCTCTTTGATTACTTAACTTATCATGATCATTATCATCTAATAATGGTGGAAGTATATCATAAGATCTTCTCCAGATATGAACTTGTTCATCTCCGTATTTATCTGCTGTTTCTTTTTTGTTAAGTCCTTGGAGTGCTCCATAATGTCTTTCATTAAGTCTCCATGATTTATAAACTGGAACCCACATTTGATTAGAATATTCTAATACATAATTACAAGTTTTAATTGCTCTTTTTAAAACTGATGTATATGCTACATCAAATTCTATACCTGCTTCTTTAATTTTATTTCCTGCAGATATTGCTTCTTCTACACCTTTGTCACTTAAATCTACATCTACCCAGCCTGTAAATTTATTAGCAAGGTTCCATTCGCTTTGTCCATGTCTTACAAAAACTAATTTCTTTGTCATTATCTTCTCCTTAATCCTTCTTTATAGGCTAATTCTATTTGTTTTTCTTTTATTGATTCCATTGTCTCTTCGTCTAATTTTCTTAGCCATTCAAGCGCTTTACCTGTTCCTTTTACAACGCATCTTATAGGATCGTCTGCGATGTATGCTTCAACTTGAATTTTGTCATTTATTCTTTCTCTTAGAAATCTTGTCATTGAAGCTCCACCTGTCATTATAATACCTCTATCATAAAGATCTGCAGCAAGTTCTGGTGGTGTTTCTGACAAAACTTTTATTACTACATCACAAACTTTATCTATGGAAGGTATCAAAGCTTCTTGGAGTTCTTCCATTGGCATATATTTTTGGACTGGAAGTCCTTCTTCAATATCTCTTCCCTTTATCTCAATGGAATCATTTAACTCAAGATTATTTGCTTGTATCTTGATTTTTTCTGCACTTGTTTCTCCTATCAAAAGTCCATATCTTTCTCTTACATAATTTATAATCGCTCTATCAAAGCAATCTCCTGCAATATCTATACTCTCGCTTACAACTATTTGTCCCATTGATATAACAGCAACATCTGTTGTTCCTCCGCCTACATCTATTACCATATTTCCGCCTGGATCTGATGTGTCAACTCCTGCTCCTATGGCTGCTGCAAGTGGTTCTTCTATTAGATATGTCCTGTGGCTTCCAGCATTTTCAGAAGCTTGAAGTACAGCTCTTTTCTCAACTTGTGTTGCTTTAGATGGAATACAGATTAGTACATCTGGTTTTAGCAATGCTTTATCTATTGATTTTTCTATAAAGTATTTTAGCATTTCTTCTGTAGCTTTAAAATCTGCTATAACTCCATCTTTCATAGGTCTTATTGCAACTATGCTTCCTGGTGTTCTGCCAAGAAGTTTCTTTGCACTCTCTCCTACTGATAATATTTTTTTTGACAAAAAATCTACTGCTATAACTGATGGTTCTTCTAAAATTATTCCTTTTTGTTTGCTATATACTAATACTGATGCTGTTCCTAGATCTATTGCTATACTTCTTCTTACTAATGCCATTTTTCACCTATAAATTTTTAAGTGTATCTACCTTGTCACACTCTTCCCAAGGAAGTGATATATCATCTCTTCCGAAATGTCCATAAGCTGCTGTCTTTCTATAAATAGGTCTTTTTAGGTCTAACTTATCAATTATTGCAGCTGGTCTAAAGTCAAAGTTTTCTTTTACTATTTCTGTTAATTTCTCATCTGAATATTTGCCTGTTCCAAATGAATCTACATATATGCTAAGTGGTTTTGCAACTCCTATTGCATAAGCTATTCCTATCTCGCATTGTTTGCAAAGCCCTGATTTTACCATATTTTTAGCTGCATATCTTGCCATATATGATGCGGATCTATCTACTTTTGTTGGATCTTTTCCAGAGAAAGCTCCTCCTCCTGATTTTGAATATCCACCGTAAGCATCTGCTATTATCTTTCTTCCTGTAAGTCCTGAATCTCCCTTAGGTCCTCCTACGACAAATTTTCCTGTAGGATTTACATAGAATCTTGTGTTCTCATCAAGATATTTTTCATCTATTACATATTTTATAACTTTTTCTATGATTTCTTCTCTAAGTTTGTTAAGCTCTATTGAAGGATCATGTTGGCATGATATTACAACAGAATCAACTCTTTTTAATTTACCATCTTCGTATTCAACAGTAACTTGGCTTTTTCCATCTGGTCTTAGCCAGCTTAATGTTCCATCTTTTCTAACATCTGCAAGTCTTCTTGAAAGTTTTTGAGCATAAACTACTGATATAGGTAGCATTTCTTTTGTCTCATCTGATGCATAACCAAATACCATTCCTTGGTCTCCGGCACCTATCTTATCGTATTTATCTTCTGATGATTCATACTCTTGAGCATTATCTACTCCAAGAGCTATATCTGGTGATTGCTCTATTATTGAAGTTAAAACTGCAACATTTTGATAATCAAATCCAAGTGTTGGATCATCATATCCTATTTCTTTGATTGTCTCTCTTGCAATGTCTTCAATGCTTACATAACCTTTTGTTGATATTTCTCCTACAACAAGTACAAGTCCTGTTGTTGTAACTGTTTCACAAGCTACTCTTGAGTCAGGATCTTGTTCTAAAAGATGATCTAGTATGCTATCTGAAATTTGATCACATACTTTATCAGGATGTCCTTCTGTAACTGACTCTGATGTAAATAACTTTCTCATTTCTACCTCTTCTTTTCTATTAAGCAAATGCTTCTAGCTTCAATTCCTTCTTCTCTTCCATAAAATCCTAATTTTTCTGATGTTGATGCTTTTACAGAGATATCTTTTGGATCTATTTGCAAATGCTTAGATAATTTTTTTATTATTTCTAGCCTCATTGGTGCAATTTTGGGCCTTTCACAGATTAACACTGTGTCGACATTTATTATATCATAACATTCATCATGCAACAATTCAACTACATTATCAAGTAGTATCATAGAGCTTATATCTTTATACTTCATATCAGTATCTGGAAATAATTGGCCTATATCTCCTTTATTCATAGCTCCAAGAAGTGAGTCCATTATTGCATGCGTTAATACATCTGCATCAGAGTGTCCTAGTAATCCTTTGTCATAATCAAATTTAACTCCTCCAAGAATCAAATCTCTTCCTTCAACTAATCTGTGTACATCATATCCTAATCCTACTCTCATAAATTCTCCAATAATAATTTCCCAAAATATACATCTTCAACTGTTGTAATTTTTATATTTGAATACTTACCATCTACTACTTTTACTGGAACATCAAATACTTGAAACATCTCAAAAAGTGATGAATCATCTGTAATTGTTACATCTTCTTCAATATATCTTTTGTATAATTTCAATAAAGTATCTTTTTCAAAAACTTGAGGTGTTTGAATATTATAGACATGCTTTCTTGTTGGAGTGTAGTTTACTGTCATATCGTCTTTTACTATTTTTACAGTATCCTTAGAATTTACTCCAACTATGGCTGCTTTGTATTTTCTAAGCTCATATATTGCTTTTTTTATCGTATCAATCTCTACAAATGGCCTTACTCCATCATGAGTTAGAACTATATCACATCTATCATCTAATGCAAAAAGTCCATTGAAAGTAGATCTTTCACGTGTTTTGCCACCGTATACAAGTTTTATAGGCTTTTTGTAGTTTTTTATTATATTTTTTAGATTGTCTTCGTCTTTTTTCCTTATAACTAAGATTATATCATCAATCTCTTCTACTTGATCTATTTTATCCAAGGTCATTTCTATAATCATTTTCCCACAAATATTTATAAATGGCTTATTGATTTTAGAATTCATTCTACTGCCATTTCCTGCAGCTGTGATTATTGCTGTAATATATCTATTATCTAACATATAACTCCTAAGGCTTTACAAATATCATCTTACCTGCTGAAGTTTGAAGAACTGAAGTTACTGTTGTATTTATGGTTTTTCCTATGTATTTCTTGCCATTTTCTACAACTATCATTGTACCATCATCAAGATATCCAATTCCTTGGTTTTTCCCTTTACCTTCTTTTATCACTTCTACTCTCATAAATTCACCTGGAATTACTACAGGTTTTAGTGAATTTGTAAGATCATTAATATTTAAAACTTCTATATCTTGTACATCTGCAACTTTATTTAAATTATAGTCATTTGTAAAAACTTTAGCTCCTGTTTGTGAAGCTAATTTCAATAGTTTGCTATCTACTTCTTTGATCTTTGGAAAGTCTATATCTGTTATTTCAACATTGATATCTTTGCTTTCTTTGATTTTATTCATTATATCAAGTCCTCTTCTTCCCCTTTGCCTTTTTAAATCATCTGCACTATCTGCAATATGCTGCAATTCTTCAAGCACAAATTCAGGTACAATAAGAGTTCCTTCAATAAATCCTGTATCTATTACATCAAGAATTCTTCCATCAATTATAACCGATGTATCCAAAATCTTTGCACTGGCATCTTTGATATTAAATACTTTTCTTTGTCTTTTTTCATTTTTTTGGAAAACTTGGATTAAATCATCCTTGTTTTTTATAGCGATTTGACGTCCTAGTGCTCCAAGGCCTAGATATAAAATAACTGATAATAGCACAAAAATTGAGTTGCCAAGAACTGGAATACTCAAATCGCTAATTGGTCTACTAATCAAAAAAGCAAGTAACAATCCCAAAATAAGACCGACCATTCCAGTAACCATCTCATTTGCCGGTACTTTCTCAAAATGCTTCTCAGTTTTGTCTATTTGTTTTATAATTTTATCGGTAATTTTTCCAGAGACTAGGAACATAACTATTGTTCCTATCACTGCTCCTATTACATAAAACAATAAGGGACTGATTTCCTCGCTTATACTATTCTTAGTAAACGTAAAGATTATCAAAACTACCCCTAACCCTAGGAATGCTCCTATAATTGTAAGGATTAGTCGAAAAATTTTTCTCATGTTTACTCCTTTATTCAATTTTCTTTATTTTATAATATACTAATTAAATATATTGAAAAGATGTATTTTAGAGTCCTGTAGATTCATCTATTATCTCTTCTGCTTTTTGTCTTGTTATTGCCCCACTCATTACAAGCTCACTTGCAATAATTCTTCTTGCTTGGTTTAAAAGTTTCTTTTCTGTTGTAGAAAGACCTTTCTCTTTGTCATAATGGATCAAATTTCTAACAATCTCTGCTATTTTAAATGCATCACCCGTTTTTATAATTTCCTGATTCTCTCTGTATCTTTGTGACCAGTTTGAAGTCATTTCAGATGGTTTTGAATTTAAGATATCAATAACTTGTTTTCCTTCTTCTTTTGTAATTATATTTCTTACATTCATGTTGTCGATGTTATTCATTGGAATAGATATGCTTAGATTCCCTATAGGCATTTCAAAAATATAATATTTCTTCTCTTTGCCAAGAAAATCCTTTGTCTCAATTCCCTTGATAACTCCTGCTCCGTGCATTGGATAGACTATTTTATCGCCAATTTTAAACATATTAACCTCCTACCATCCCTAATTACATTATATATCAAACCATCTATTGTGTAAAACGGATAATTATATCTAAAATTTATTAATTTGTCAATTATTTTAAGCCCGTATTAATTCTTGCAGCCTGTTTTATAACATCTATCTTGCATTCTTTAAGGCTTCCACCATATTCTCCATCAAGAGTCCAATTTACATAATCGTCACAGATTATTTTTATTGATTTCGCCTTTCTTGTAACCAACAGATCAGAATGTGTATTATCGTTACCAAGCTCATTTAAAATCTCATTTAGCTGTATAATATTTTTGGTAGATTTTACTAAGGTAACTTCAAAAAGTCCATCTGATAAATTGACATCTTCTCCTGTAATTCCCTTAAATCCTCCAACAGATACAGAATTTGTTATGGCACCTACCATATAATCGCCTTCTATTATCTCTCCATCTATATTTAGCCTCATGTGATAGGATTTTACATTTTTTAAAGACTTAAAACCTTCTATAACATAGGCAAGTCTTCCAATAGTATTTTTCATTGACTGATCTGTATCATAGCTTACCTCAGCTAACGAACCAAAAGCTGCGACATATATGAAATATTTATTTTCAAATTTTCCAACATCTATGCTTAAAGGCTCATCTTTTACAGAAGTTTCGATCGCCTTTTCTATATCATCAGAAATTTTTACAGAAACAGAAAAGTCATTTGTTGATCCTGTTGGAATATAACCTATGATAGGATTGATATTAGCTTTTATACTTCCGCTTATTATCTCATCTAAGGTTCCATCTCCACCGCTTACTACGATTCTGTCAAAATCTTTTCCGATTTCCATGACTTTCCTTCTTCCATCTCCCGCCTGTTGAGTGGCATAAATTGACGTTAGAAAGCCTTTTTTGCTGTAATAATCTACAACTTGTGACAAATATTCATTCATAGCCCCTTTGCCACTTTTTGGATTATACAAAAATAACAATTTTTCCATATCTTCCTCCTCGTCCTATTATAGCATACATAATAAGAGTATAATATGTCGTAATTTATATATAATAATCTGATTAATACTTGCTATTAGCATAGTTTGACAAAATTTAATAATGCTAATATACTTTATTAATAAGAGAATAAATCACTAGGGGAGCAGTAGCTGAGAAGACTTTTGTCAAACCCTTATTACCTGATCTATTTAAAAATAGCGTAGGGAAGTGTCAATCGTACAAGGCTACTTTGTGCGATTTTTTTATTTTAAGGAGGAATTATGAACAACAAAGCAACAAGGATGCTAGTTGAAGGAGGTATAGTAATAGCTCTTTCTAAAATTTTAAGTTTTATAACATTATTTAAAATGCCACTTGGAGGATCTGTTACTCTTGTATCAAGACTTCCACTTATAATCTTTGCTATAAGATGGGGTGTACCCAAAGGACTTGTAGTTGGAGCTATATATGGAGTTGTAGATATGCTAATAGGTGGTTATATAATCCATCCAATGCAAGCGATTTTAGATTATGTGCTAAGTTATGGGGCAATGGGACTTGCAGGAATTTCTTTTGGGAAAAAGAAAGAATTCAAATCTTATATTCCATCTATAATAATTTCATATATTGTAAGTGGACTGTTTAATGTAATAAGTGGATATGTATTTTTTAATGATATGACAACTGCTACCAAAGCAGGTTTTAGTACATTTTTAACTTATGATTTTGCTTACAATTATTCATTTCTTACAGCTGATATGGTCATTCTTTTGGTTATATTTGCCATTGCATTTAATAGACTTAAACCGCTTTTGTTTAAGCAAAAATAATTATGCCGCTAGATTCTAGCGGTTTTTTATTTTAAATGATACAATTAAATTAGGTGATAATATGAATGATTATAAAATTTTATTAATAGACTTAGAAAACAAAAAATATGAAATCAAAAAGATAAATGAGAAATCAAAAGATAAATACATAGGTGGCTATGCCATGGGACTTTATTTTTTTAAAAATTTCACAGACTTAAAAAAAGAGCCTTTTGGAATTTTTTCTTCTGTATTTAAAGATATAGAAACTGTGGGTAGAGCATCGATAATATCCTATAATGATAAACTTACAAGCTCATCTATTGGGGGCGATTTTGAAAATCATCTTAATGATTTAGGCTTAGATGCAATAGTTCTTTTAAATAAAAGTAATGATATTACATCAATTGAAGTAAGTAAGGATAAAGTCATTTTCTATCCTGCAGATGAAATCAAAAATTACGATAATGGAAAGACTTTTAATTATTTTAATGAAAAATACAATGGATCTTCTTCAATTTATGTAACCAAAAGTGCTTTTAATAATAATTTTTCTGCAAGACTTATTAATGATAAGTATTATGGAATAGCAAAAGGACTCGGATATTTTTTTATAAGAAAAATCTTAAATCTCTAACCCTTAATTCAAAGAAATCTTTTAGAAATATTGGATTTAATGGCAAAAAGGGAGTTATAAATTGTCCTAATTGTCCTATAGGCTGTAGAAATCACTTTAAAGTAGAAAGACCTACTGTGTTTGATTTATCTGATAGAAAATCTGCATCAATTCTTAAAAAAGACATTGATAATTATGGAATTGATCTAATAGCCTTATCGAAATCCATAGAATTTGCGAAAAAATATCTAAATGATATATATAATTTCAAAAACCTAGATTATGATACTTTAAGTTTTGTAATAGAAAAAATAAAAGAAAATGATGATAAATATTCTAATCTTTGCAATGGAGTAGGTTATCTTGTAGAAAAATATTCTATAGATTTAAAAACAAAAGATCACAACAAGAGAAAGATCAAAGATATTTCAAAAGTTGCAGATACCCTTGGAATTTGTCTTTTCGCATTTGAAGAATATGACCTAGATTATATTAGAGATTTTGTAAATGAATATTCTAATCTCAATCTTAACGAAAAATCTCTAGAAAATTTAATTTTTGACATAAAAAAATTAGAAGATAGCTTATAAAACTTCTTTTATGAGCTTATCTTCTATTTTGTAGTGATAATCATAAGTATTTAAAGATATATCATCATGGGTTACCATAATTATCATCCTCTTAGAGGATTTTTTTAGCCAATTATCTAGGATATTATTAGCCTTTTGTTTTGACTTTAAGTCCATTTGAGAAAAGGGCTCATCCAAAATCAAAGTCTCTTTTGCTCTATATAATGACCTTAGAAATATAAATTTCTGTCTTTCCCCACCTGATAAACTCTCTATATTTCTTTCTATAAGATTATCTATTCCAAGAGTTTTCATATCATCTTCGACATTTTTTATATCAATTGATAGAATCTTGAAATTATCTTTGGGAATGTTTTTAAAAAAATACGAATTTTGAATTTGATAAATTGTATCTGATGAATTTGTAAAATCAATATCTACAAGCTTGCTTTCATTTATCAAAGAATTCAAAAAAGTAGTCTTACCAGATCCATTCTTTCCTGTAAGAATGTATTTGTATCCATCATTAAACTCTAGATTTTCTCCACGAAAAAGCAATCTATCTTTTGTTTTCGCTTCTATTTTTCTTATTTTTATCATAATCTCTCCTTGAAAAAATCATTGCAGAAAATGATACCGCAAATGATATAATCATAAGTATTATTCCAAGCTTTATGCTCATTTCATAATTTCCCTTGTTGTTTTCAAGAACTATTGCAGATGTCAAAACTCTTGTCTTATATCTAATATTTCCTCCAACTATCATAACTGCTCCAACTTCAGAAATACTTCTTCCAAATCCTGATATAATTGCAGAAATTATCTGAAATTTATTTTCTACGATAAGTTGCAAATTCATTCTAAATTTTGAAATCCTAAGTCCTTTGCAAGTTAGAAGATATTCTTTTTTCATATTTTCAATTGAAGGATATATATTTGCAGTTATTATTGGAATTACTATGAGAACTTGAGCAATTATTATGACTTTTTCTGTATAAAGCCAAGATAATTTGCCAAATACTCCGTCATTTGAAAAAAGCAAATACACAACTACCCCAGCTATAACTGGAGGTAGTCCTGTAAATGCATTTACAAACATTTTTGTTGTTTTCTTCTCCCCCATACCAAGAGAAATCCCAAAAGGAATTGAGATTAAAGATGATATAAGAGTAGATAAAAAACAAATTTTTATTGTTAAAATAACTATGGAATAAATTTCTTGCATTCTATTCGCCTAAGAAAAATAGTGGTTGTCCGTATTCTTCTTGTCCGTATTCTTCAATAAGTTTAGAAGCATGATCTCCTGTCATCCAGTCTTGGAATTTCTTAGCATTTTCTACATTGGTTCCGCTAACTTTGTCTGGATTTACTATAATTATTGAATAGACATTTTTAAGAGATTCTGATTGATCTACTAAAACTTCAAGATTCAAATCGCTTTTCATTGATAAGAAAGTTGATAGGTCTGTAAGTGTATAAGCGCCATTTTCTGATGCAAATGTTAGAGTATCTCCCATTCCTTGTCCTAAGGCATTGTAATTATCTTCTTTTTCAAGATCATCAAGGTTTACTCCTGCTTCTTCCCAAAGTTTCTTTTCTTTGGTATTAGTTCCTGATTCATCTCCTCTTGATGCAAACTTAGACTTAGAATCACTTATTGCTTTAAATGCATCTGGTGCTTCTTGTCCTTTTATTCCTGCAGGATCATCACTTGGTCCTACTATTACAAAGTAGTTGTGCATAAATGAAGTTCTATCCATTCCATATCCGCCATCCATAAACTCTTGTTCTTGTGATGGTGAATGAACTAAGATTACATCTGCATTTCCCTTTTTTGCATCTTCAATTGCAGCTCCTGTTCCTTTTGAAACTATCTGCATTTTAAGTCCTGTATCTTTTGTAAAATCATCTGATAGATAATCCATAAGTCCTGAATCATTTACTGATGTTGTTGTTGTAAGTCTTACGATATTATCTTCTTTTGTGTCTTCTTGTGCCTCATTCTCGCTGCTTTCTGGCATACTTGCAGTCTGTGTTGTTTTACTAGATTCAGTATTACTTTCTTCTGTAGTTGTGTTGCTATTTCCACAAGATGTCATAAATAATGCTGCTACTAAGAAAGCAAAAGCTAATTTTTTAATTTTCATAATTCCTCCTATAAAATTTCCCCACTATTTTTAATGCTATAGCCGCCAACTTCTTCCATAGTTAGTTTAAACTCATTTGTTTTTAATAAGACTATAAGTTCTTTTATTGGCTTTAGATTGATATTTTCTTTTCTTATTATAAATTGATACTCCTCATCTTTTAGATAGATAAAATCTATTCCCATATTTATAGCTTGCGATTCGACTCCTATTGAGAAATCACATTCTTTGTTTTTGACTTTAAGAGCTGCTTCAATATGAGTTGTAACTTCATTATCGTATTCTTTTATACTATCTGGATCTATGCCCTCTTTATCTAATAGATAATCAAATAGAACTCTTGTACCTGCTCCTCTTTGTCTATTTACCATTGTCTTTCCGACAAGATCTTTTATAGTCTTTATGTTCTTAGGATTTCCCTTTGGAACATATATTCCCTGTCTTCTTCCAACAACATTTAGCTTTATAACTTCATCTTCATCGAAAAATAGCTTTATAGCATCATTATTATAGCTTCCATTCTTATCTAATAGATGTGATGGTGCGATATGGCAATCTCCATCTTTAAGAGCTTTTAGTCCTGATAGGGAACCGACATGAGATGAAAGAAGTCTTTCTTTCATGCCTTTTTTTGCAAATAAATCATTTATAACATCAATTACCATATCATTTGATCCTATTACTACAAGTCTATTATCTAATATACTTTTAGGAATATCCTTATGAAGATCTATTCTTACTATATCCTTTCTGTTGTAACCTTCAAGATTTCTATCTACTACAAGATATCCATCTGATCTTGATAATGAATACAAGCTTCCTGCTTTTCTATCTAATGGTGTTGCTGTAATCTTTCCATCAACACTTCCTATATTTACTCTTATATACTCACGATTTTTAAGTGATGTTATAACTTGCTTTGTAAGAATTGCATCTATGCTTTTTTTGGTAGTTCCAATCTGTCTAAGCTTTTCCAAGATCACAGGAATAACTACTTTATCAAATACTATATGACATGCTACAGGAAATCCTGGAAGTCCTACAAATGGGGTATCTTCTATCTTTCCAATAACTGCAGGCTTACCTGGTTTTATGGATAGTCCATGTATGAATACTTCACCAAGTTCAGCCAATATCTCTTTTGTATAATCCTTGCTTCCTGCAGATGATCCTGCTATTACCGTTACAAAATCACATTCTTCTTTTGCCTTTATTATGGCTTTTTTAAGTAAATCTTTCTCATCTTTTACAATTGGATAGACTTTTGCATCTGCACCATTTTCTTTTGCCATAGCGCTTAGCATATAAGAATTTGATTCTACTATCTTTCCTTCTTTGTAGTTTTTAAAGTCTTCTATGATTTCATTTCCTGTTGGTATTATTCCAATAACAGGCTTTTTTAAAACTTCCACTTTATCAATTCCTGTTGAAATAAGGACTGACAAATCAACTGCACTAAATTTATGAAAAGCTGTATATATTAAATCTTTCTCGATTACATCTTCTCCAATGGTTCTTATATTTTGCCAAGATGTTACGCCTTTGATTATTTCAATACCATCTTTTTTTTCGGTAATATCTTCAATCATTATTGCTGCATTATAAGGATGTTCTAATATATCTCCTGTATTGCAATACTTAAAATCCTCATTTGGTATAAATATAGGATTATTTTCTCTAGCACTTTTTGTGATCTCTGAATTAAGCATAACTCCATCAACTGCACTTGAGTTATAAGATGGAGAAGAATGTTTTGCAAAGATAGCATCGCTTGATATTCTACCACAGGCATCTTTTGTATCTATTAACTCTTTTTCGTTATTTTGTAGAAACTTCTCTATATTATTTCGAAAAATTTCCATTGCTTCTTCTAAGCTAGTAGTATTTAAGTAAATATTTCTCATTTTAATAAATTCACCCGTACCTTTTCTCCAATTCTAATTCCTTCTAAGTCCTTACTTATTATCATATAGCCATTTGCGTTTTTTAGAAGAGATATATTATTTGAAAATCCAAATATTGGACTTGCCACAAGCTTATCTTCTTCTCTTCTTATATTTAAAAGCTTAACTTCTTCTCTTCCAGTTGTTGCTATATTCTTATCTATAATACATTCTATCTTAAATTCATCTTCTATACCAAAATATCTTTTAAAAGCTTTTTCAAAAAACACTTTAAAAGAAGCATAAGCACTTATTGGATTTCCTGGTAGTCCTAATATCATGGTCTTATTATTTACGCTAAGGCTTGTTGGTTTGCCAGGTTTTATCGAAATCCCATGAAATATCATTCCAGGATTTAGATTCTTTGAAATATCTGGCACAAAGTCCTTATTGCCCTTAGATGATGATCCTGATATCACTATTAAATCAACATCTCTTTTTAGCTCTTTTTCTATAAGATTTCTATCATCTCTTATAAGCTTTTCAGAAATCACATCAATTGGCAAATCTTCTAGCATTGATTTAAGCATATATGAGTTGATATTTCTTGATTTTGCAGGTTTTAGCTTTTCATCAATTCCTATTATCTCATCTCCTGTTGAAATCAAGATACACTTTAACTTATCGTATACTTTTAGTTTGGAATATCCCAAGCTTGCTGCCATAGCTATGGTATTTGAATCAATAACTTTTCCCTTTTTTAGATATACATCACCCTTTTTGGTGTCATCTCCTATTTCTATTACATTTGTTAGATAGTTCATAGGTTTATATATGCTTATAAGATCCCCTGGGATATCTTCTGTATATTCTACAGGAATTACAGCATCTGCTCCATCGGGAAGCATACCTCCTGTAAAAATCCTTGAAGCTTCGCCTCTTTTTATTGCTTTAGTAGGTGCATTTCCTATTTCTATTGTTTCTACAACCTTTATAATTGATGGGATTGTATCTGTTGCACCTAATGAATCCTTATAATTTATGGCATAACCATCCATTGTGCTCTTTCTAAAATGTGGCAAATCTTCTTTTGCAACTAAGTTACTTGCAAGAATATAGCCTTTAGAATCTAATATTTCTTTTTCCACTGTTTTTTTAAAGCCCAAATCTTTCATGACTTTACTTGCCAAATTTATAGCATTATCTAGGCTTTCTACTTCCAACAAATCCATTATTTTATCTCCAAATCTTTTCTATTATATAGATTAAATCTCTTATCTCTTGCAAATCCTATCAAATTTATATCATTTTCTTTTGCCATATTAATTGCCATAGATGTAGGAGGTGCTACGGATATAACTGTTCTTATTCCTATACTTATTATTTTTTGCATAATGCTTGCACTTATTCTACAAGATAAAAGAAGATATTTGTCCGATATATCAATGTCTTTTTCTAAGATATAGCCTATTATCTTATCTATGGCATTATTTCTTGAAACATCTTCTTTAAATCTAATTATTTTATTATTATCTGCGATTGCAACAAGATGTGATGCCCCTGTCTTTTTGAAAATATCTGATTGGTTTTCAAATTCATATATTTTATTGTAGACATCATTTCTATCTAAGATCATAACTTTCTTAATCACATCTTTTCTTTTAGAAAGTTTATTTACCTTTACAAAGGCTTTATTTTCATCTTCTAATAGATTTAATTCTTTTATATCAGAAACTCTATTTATAATTTTTCTTGTATAAAGATCTCCTATTATAAGGTATCTTATGTCATCTGGCGTCATATACAATGTGCATAAATTCTTATCATTTACATATATTGTCAAAGGATATTCTACTATCACATCATCTTCTAATACAAAGTTCCCATTATCTGTGTATTTTTCTATATTATAACTTTTTATTTTATCCATAAATATCTCCTATATAAGAATCCCATTGTGATTTATCATTAAGATTTGAAAACAGCTTATTATTTTTATCAAATTTTTTAATAATTTCATCATCTATGATATCATGATCTATTGATTTTATAAAAGAATTTAGGCTTAGTCTTTCTCCTTTTATGAAATCTTCTAGATCTTCTAATAGATCTTTCTTATACATTGCTTGGAAAGGTTCAAAATATTCTCCTCTTCTTGCTACAAGGGCATTTTTGTAAGATGTATTGTTAAGATATTCTAAGTAACTATCACTTATATAAGGCATATCACAAGCTATAAGAAAGTTATCGTTGTTTTTAGAAATTTTAAGGCCACTGTATAAACCTACACAGGGGCCTTTGTTTTTTAGAATATCAGTTGTGATTTTGACATCTTTAAGTACAATCCTATCCTTGTTTTGATATAGTTTGGGATTATTTGTTACGATTATTATCTCGTCAAAATGATTTTTAAGCCTTACAATTATAGTATCTATTAAGTAAACGCCTTTATATTTTAATTCTTCTTTTGGTTTTCCCATCCTTTTTCCTTTACCACCGGATAGGATTATAGCTGTACTTTTGATATCAACCTCCCCAACTTATGGACATGTATTTATCCATCAATTCGTTGTATTTTCCTTTAAACAACTTATAATGTCCATCTTCCCAAGTTGCGAAATCTTCTAATATTTTTTTTAGTTTTTCATCTTCAACTTTTTTGGACATATTTGAATAGAAATCTCTAAAGTCTTCTTCGATAAGATATGCCATTCTTAGAACATTCATATCTGGAATCATTGATTCTTCTAAGTTTTTATCAAGATTCTCTTCTTTTTTTACATTATCAAATATATTTTCTTCTTTTGGAAGCTTTATTGTATCATCTATTACTTTATCTTCGGTGTATTTATCTAAAAGCTTTTTTAGATATTTGTAATGTTCGTATTCTACACCAGAAAGTCTCTCGAATATGTTCTTTGTCTGTAAATTCAAATTCTTTTCGGCATTTTCCTTGTAGAAATTATGACCATAAAGCTCCATCTCCATTGCGTATCTAATTATTCGTTGAGGAGTATCCATAAACTTTCCTTTCTACTTTTTCAATATTTACTGTAGCAACCTTTAGCTCTGGAATCTTTGCTATTGGATCGATTGCTGCATTTGTAAGTGTATTTACAAGTCCATCTGAAAAATGGAATGGCATAAATACAGTGCTTTCATTTACTATATCAGAGATTTTGGCATAAGTTTCTATATGTCCTCTCTTGGAACTTACTCTTACCAAATCGCCATTTTTGATATTGTATTTTTGAGCAGTATTTGGATTTATCTCAATATATGAATGACTTGCCATTGCATTTAATCCTTCAACCTTGCCTGTCATTGTTCTTGTGTGATAATGATATAGCATTCTTCCTGTTGTAAGGATTAATGGATATTGTTCATCTTTTTGGTCTTTACTTTCTTCATGCTCTAATGCCATGAATAATCCTCTTCCTCTTGCCATTGTATCTTTGTGTAGATACATTGTTCCAGGATGGTTTTCATTAGTACATGGCCATTGTAGAGATCCTTTTTCCAATCTCTCATAGCTTATTCCTCTATAAGAAGGAGTAATTCTAGCTATTTCATCCATTATATCTGAAGGATTCTTGTAGAATTCTTTAAGTCCTAACATATTGGATAATTCCATAAGAATTTGCCAATCTGGCTTACTATCTCCAACAGGATCTATTGCCTTTCTTACTCTTAGAATTCTTCTTTCTGTATTTGTAAATGTTCCATCTTTTTCTGCAAAAGTAGCTGCTGGAAGTACAACATCTGCAACTTGTGCTGTTTCTGTTAAGAATATATCTTGAACTAATAGGAAATCTAGATTTTTCAAAGATTTCTTAACATGATTTAAGTCAGGATCTGATATCATTGGATTTTCACCCATTATATATAAGAATCCCAAATCTCCACTACCTGCTGCATTCATCATCTCTGTTAATGTTAGGCCTTTTTTGCTTGGCAAATCTGTATGCCAGAAGCCCTCCATAGCCTCTCTAACAGGATCCATAAATACTTTTTGATAACCTGTATAATCTGTTGGAAGTGCTCCCATATCGCAAGCACCCTGTACGTTGTTTTGTCCTCTAAGAGGATTTATTCCTGTTGACTCAAATCCAATATTTCCTGTAAGAAGTTGAACATTTGATGCTGACATTACTGAATGTGTTCCTGATGTATGTTGTGTAAGTCCCATTGCATAATAGAAAGCTCCTCTTTTGGCTTTTCCATAGATTCTTGCAGCTTTTATTATATCTTCTTCTTTGACTTCACAAATTTTAGCTACTACATCTGGAGTATATTTTTCTACAACTTTCTTTAGTTCTTCATATCCTTCAGTTCTGTTTTTGATATATTCGCTATCTTCTAGATGTTCATTTATTATTACATTCATTATGCCATTTAATATGGCTATATTTGTACCAGGCTTTATTTGTAAGTATACATCTGCATATTTACAAAGTTCGATCTGTCTTGGATCTATTACTATTAATTTTGCGCCTTCTTTTAATCTTCTTTTTATCTTTGTTCCAATAACCGGATGGTTTTCTGTAGTATTTGTTCCCATAATGATAAAAGCATCTGTTCCTTTTATCTCAGCGATACTATTTGTCATAGCACCACTTCCTAACGTGTTAGCAAGACCTGCAACTGTAGAAGAGTGTCACAACCTAGCGCAGTGATCTACGCTATTTGTCTTGCATGCACCTCTTATGAATTTTTGGAACAAGTAATTTTCTTCATTTGTACATCTTGCTGAAGAAAATCCTCCAAATCCATCTGGGCCTTTTTCTTTCATAACTTTATCAAAGTTTTGTTTTATAACTCTGTAAGCTTCATCCCAACTTGCTTCTTTTAAAACCCCGTTTTTTCTTACAAGTGGTTTTTTTAGTCTGTCTGGATGGTTTACAAATCTAAATCCAAACTTACCTTTTACACATAATAAACCATCATTTGGAATGTCATTTATAGGTTTTACCTCTACTATTCTATCGCCTTTAGTTAAAAGTTCGATTTGGCAACCTACTCCACAATATGAGCAAGTTGTTCTTGTCTTTTTGACTTCCCAATATCTAAATTTATCTTCTAGTCTTTTCTTTTTGGGAGTTAGTGCACCTACTGGACATACTGATACACAGTTGCCACATGATACACAATCACTATTTAAAAATCCTTTGTCAAATGGTGCAGATACGTATGTGTCAAATCCTCTGTCTTTAAATGTTATTGCACTATAGCCTTGAAGTTTCTCGCATACATTTACGCATTTTCCGCACTTTATGCATTTTGACGCATCGTATGTAAAGAATTTACTTGAGTCATCGACTGATGTATTTCCTCTTTCTCCCTTATATGAGCCTTCTAATATTCCGTATTCATAGCAATAATTTTGTAGGGCACAATCTCCTGATTTGTCACAGTTTAGGCAATCATTTGGATGGTTTGAATATATTAAATCTAAGATTTCTCTTCTCATCTTCATTATTTTTTCGCTATGAGTTTTTATATTCATTCCATCTTTTACTTTTGTTGAACAAGCTGTGACTGGTTTCTTATAACCTTCTATCTCTACTATGCATAACCTACATGCTCCATTCGGAAGAAGTCTTTCATCATAACAAAGTGTTGGAATATCGATGTTGTTTTCTCTACATAGATTAAGAATTGTTGTATCTTTATCTACTTCATAAACTACATCATTTATAATAACTTGCATTATTTCCCTTCTTCTTTTAGTTTATTTGCCTTATTTACGATAGGCTTTAGACCAAGAACTGTAAGCCAATCTGATTCTTTGAATTCTCCAATTCCCTTTGAATATGGGTTATCTGGATTATCAAGGTAGCTTAATTCTGTAGTCATTCTACCTTTAAGACAAAGTGGTCTACCATTTTGTGGTGAATTTGCTGTAACTGCTACATTTTTGCCATTTTTTGAATGAACATCAAAGCTACATCCATATTCGCAAACTTTACAAGTTACAGTCTTTGTTTCTCCTTCCCATTCTCTTATTTTGCCTTTTTCTCTCTTATCAATTAATGCTCCTACAGGACATACTGATACACATCTATTACATGAAACGCAATATGAATCTTTAAATTCTTTGCCAAGATCTAATGTTATATATGCATCATATCCTCTATCTGCAAATCCAAGTATCTTTCTTCCTTCTATCTGTCCACAGCTTCTAACGCATTTTCCACAAAGTATGCATTTTGCATTGTCTTTGTAGATATATGGACTTGTAAGATCATATACTTCTTCTCTTTTTGCTCCATCATGCTCTCTAAATTTCACATCGTATTCATAAGCATATTTTTGTAATAAGCATTTTCCTGCTTTTTGGCAAGTTAGACAATCATTTGGATGACTATCTAATAAGAGTCTTAGAATTTGTCTTCTCTTTTTGATTATATCATCTGTTTTTGTATAGATTTCCATTCCATCTGCTGTTCTTGTAGAACATGATGTTTGGATTTTTTTCTTCCTCTTTGGATTACCTCTACTATGCAAAGTCTACATCCTCCAAAAATCTCAAGATTAGGATCATAGCATAATGTAGGAATCTCTATTCCATTTTCTCTTGCAACTTCTAAGATGAATCTATCTTTTTCGCATTTTATTGTTTTACCATCAATTTTTATTGTAACCATGACTAATCCTTTACTATTGCTTTTGGTTTTATAGGACATACATTATAGCAAGTTCCACATTTTATACATTTTGTAGTATCTATTACATGTTGTTGTTTCTTTTCTCCAGATATACAAGATACTGGACAATTTCTCTTACATGTTCCGCATCCTATGCAGTTATCAGCTATTCTATATTGTATTAAGTCTTTGCAAGTTCCTGCTGGACAGTGTTTGTTTTCTATATGTTCTTCGTATTCATCTCTAAAATATTTTATTGTAGATATTACAGGAAATGCCGCAGATTGTCCAAGTCCGCAAAGTGAAGTTTGTGTTATAAGTTCACTTAATTCAAGTAACTTATCTATATCTCCAGTTTCGCCTTTTCCTGATACTATTCTTTCTAATATCTCTAGGACTCTTTTTGTTCCTTCTCTACATGGAACACATTTACCACAGGACTCATCACATGTAAATTCCAAGAAGAATCTTGCAATATCAACCATGCAAGTGTCTTCGTCCATTACAACCATTCCACCTGAACCCATTATTGAATCAAGTTCTTTTAATGTCTCAAAGTCAACTGATGAATCAAGGAATTTTGCAGGAATACATCCTCCTGATGGTCCTCCTGTCTGGATTGCCTTAAGGTCTTTGTCTCCTTCTATTCCTTCTCCTAGTTCATATACAATTTGTCTTATTGTTGTTCCCATTGGAACTTCTATAAGTCCGCTCTTTTTTACATCTCCTACAAGTGAAAATACCTTTGTTCCAGGAGATTTCTCTGTTCCAATACCTCTATACCAGCTAGCTCCTTTAAGGATTATAGGGCATACATTTGCAAATGTTTCTACATTATTTATTACGGTTGGCTTTTGCCATAATCCCTTATAAGCTGTTCTAAATATCTTTACTCTAGGCATTCCTCTTTTGCCTTCGATTGATTCCATAAGAGCTGTAGATTCTCCACATACAAATGCTCCTGATCCAAGTCTTAACTCAATATTAAAGCTAAAATCACTTCCCATTATATTGTTGCCAAGAAATCCCATATCTTGAGCTTGTTTGATTGCATATCTTAAGCTTTCAACAGCCTTTGGATATTCTGCTCTTACATATATAAATCCTTGATCACTTCCAATAGCATAAGCTCCTATTGCCATAGCTTCTATTACACTATGTGGATCATATTCAAGAACTAATCTATCCATGTAAGCTCCTGGATCTCCCTCATCAGCATTACATATTATGTATTTTTGATCTACATCATAATTTAAAGCTGTTTCCCATTTTCTACCTGTTGGAAATCCAGCACCTCCTCTTCCTCTAAGAAGAGATTCTTTTATCTCATCTACTACTTCTCGTTGTGTCATAGAATTTAATACTTTATATAACGCAAAGTATCCATCTCTTGCTATGTATTCTTTTATATTTCTAGGATCTATAACACCACAATTTCTAAGAGCAATCTTTACCTGTATATCATCAGTAGGCTCTAGTTTTTCTGGATGAGAAACTTTAGTGCTTTCCTTAATATCTTCTAAAATTTTAATATCTATCATTTTATCACCTATTTATATTCTTCAAGAATTCTTTGTATGTCTTTTTTTGTAAATCTAACATGCTGTTGTGCATTTATCTCAACTACTGGAGCCTCTCCACAGTTTCCTAAACAACGTGTCTCTGATAATGAGAATTTTCCATCTTTAGTTGTCTCTCCAGGTTTTATATCAAGCTTTTCTTCAAGTTCATTAATGATATCTCTTGAGCCTTTTACATAGCAAGCTGTTCCAAGACATACATGAATATCACATTTCCCTTTAGGAATAAATGTGAATTGTGAATAAAAGGTTGCAACTCCATAGATTTCTGCAAGAGGAATATTAAGTTTGTTAGAAATCATTTCCATTATCTCTTCTGGAAGATATTCAAAAATATTCTGAGCTTTTTGCAAAATTGGCATCAATGGACCTTTTACATCTTTATTTTGATAGATAAATCTATCAAATTCTTGTATTTTTTCTTTGTTTTCTTCTTTATCAAATTTAAAATCGCCTTTTATCGTCTTCATAATTATTTTCCTCTATAAGATAACCAATACGCACCTGCTACACAGAATCCGCCGCCTATAATATTTCCAATTGTTACTGGTAGTAGATTCTTAGCAAAAAATCCTGCCCATGTCAAATTTGTCAAATCAATATTCATTTGTGGATGTCCAGCAATAAGAGCATTTACAAAATCTGGGTTAGATTTTGCAAGGATTCCTGCAGGAATATAATACATATTTGCAACACTATGCTCAAATCCTGAAATTACAAAAAGCATTATAGGTAGTGCAACTGATAATATCTTACCAACATGGCTAGTTGATGCGAATGACATCCATATACCAACACATACAAGCCAGTTACATAATATTCCTAGAATAACTGCTTTAGAAAATGATAAATTTACTTTTGAATTTGCTGTAAGAATTGTTCTTTGAGCGATAAGTGCTCCATCACCTGCAAGTTGTCCTGATTTAAAAACTAAAAGTGCAACAAATATTGAACCTACTAAATTTCCAAGATATACTATAATCCAAGCTCTAATTAGCTCTTTAAATGTAATTTTTTTGTCAAATAATGCAACTAGCATTAGACTGTTTCCTGTGAAAAGTTCTGCACCTGCAATAATTACAAATACGATTCCAGGTGTAAAAATAAGACCGGTTATAACCTTTCCTAATCCAAATGTATTTGGATCCTCCATAAGATTTACAGCGGCAAGAGTAGAACCTTGTGCTGCAAAAGCTATAAATGCTCCTGCAAGCATTGCTAAAATAAATAATTTCTTAAAACTTCCTCTGGCCTTGTTTACGCCGATAGTACTTGTAGCATCAAGTGTCTTATCGGGACTTAAAACTTCACTCACAATTTCTCCTTTCATTATAGAAAATATATTAAGGATTCTTCTTCTATAATTAATTTATGTATTTTATCCTTATATTCTAATTATAAAACGTTTTTATAAGTCAGTCAAACTGTCGCACGAAACTGTATTGTTAATTAATTAATTATCGCTATTTTTTAACAATTTATAGATATGTGTAAAGTTAATTCTTTAGTCGGAAAACTCTTTCTGATTTTTGTGATTGGTATCAAATTATATTTACAACAATAATTATTAAAGTTATTTTGCAAAATAAAAAAGTGCTCATAAAGCACTTTTTAATTAAATTCTTTATCAAAAACTTCTCTTATGTTTTTTAGTTGAATTACATCTATTGAATTAAACTTTTCTTTTGTTGAATTTTTTGCAATATAGACTTTTTTGTATCCTAGTCTTTCTAATTCTCTTATTCTTTTTTCTATCTGCGGAACTTTCTTAAGCTCGCCTGTAAGTCCAACCTCTGCTATAAATACAGTTGAATTATCTATTGGTTTTTTATAAAAGGACGATGCGATTGATGCCATAACGCAAAGATTTGCACTTTGCTCTTTAAGTTTTAATCCTCCAGTTGTTTTGATTATTACGTTTTTATCAAAAAGATTTATACCTGCTCTTTCCTCCAATATTGATATTAGAGTGTTTAGCTCGTCTTTTTTTAAGCTATCCCCAATTCTTTGAGGATATGGAAGAAATGATTTTGATACAAGCGATTCAACCTCTGCTTCAAGTAGACGATTGCCTTCCTTTATTACAGATAATGCACTTCCTTCTATAGGATCTTGTCTTTTCGTTGTAAAATATTCGCTTGGATTTTCGATTTCTATAAGCCCTTTTTCTTGCATTGAAAAAAGCCCTATTTCTCCTGTCTGACCGAATCTGTTTTTGGTAGAAGATAGAAATCTTAGATCTTCATCTACTTTACCTTCAAGATACAAAACAGTATCTACGAGATGTTCTAGAGTTCTTATTCCTGCAAGATCTCCTGATTTTGTCATATGTGCTATTAGTATAAATGCTCTTTTTCTATTGTAATCTTTGGCAAGCTCTACGCATTTATTAGCACATTCTACTGTTTGAACTGGACTTCCTTGCTTATTGTCAAATTCTCTTAAAGAAAATGTCTGAATCGAATCAAGAATAACTATATCAGGATCTATGTTTTTTATCTCATATATTGCATTATCCATAGAATTTGTAGAAAGTATCCAGATATTTTCGCTTATTTTATCCATTATTCTATTGGCTCTGTTTTTTATCTGGGAGCTACTTTCTTCTCCTGAAATATAAAGGACTTTAAAATCTCTATCGGCATAGGATTTCGACAATTGAAGTAGCAAGGTGGATTTTCCTGCACCTGGCCTTGCTGTAAGTATTGTTACAGAATCTTTTATAAGGCCTCCTCCAATTGCTCTATCAAATTCCTTATAATCTGATTTTATTCTTTGACTTTCATCTATTTTTATATCAATAAGAGCTTCGGCTTTCTTATTATTATCTATTATCTCTCTTTTGGTATTTTTCTTTTTTTCTTCAACATGTTTTTCAACAAGGCTTCCCCAAGATTTACATTCCGGGCATTGTCCAGCCCAGACTGCTTGAGTATGGCCACATTTTTTACATTCATAGATTTTTTTTAATTTCGCCATATTATCTCTTTAGTGAAAATTCATCTATTGCTCTTTTTTTATCTACTTTATATAATCTTTCAAATACATCTCTTGGTGTCTTGTTGTTTTTGGTAAGTTCTTCTAATTTATCGATATATTGTATCTCATCTTCTAATAGACCTTTTTTTGCCATTTGCATTAATTCTAGAGCAATATCTTTTATTGTTTTATCTTTGTATTTTGCAAATAGTCCATATCTATTTGTTCTGCTTTTTAGATTTTCTAAGCTATAAATTGTCATATCATTAAACATTTTATAACAATTATCTAAGTTTTCTTCATCATAGAATAATCCCTTTACAAGTGCTGCAGCTGAGAAATTCAATGGATATAATACTTCATCTGGCATTCTTATTTCGATGTATTTTTTTAATCTTACATCTGGAAATACTATCGAAAGTGCATGAAATATCATCTCATCACTTGAATTATCATCCATTATATCTACAAACTTAGTTTTTCCTTTATAAATATCTTCTCCATTTTCATTTATAAAGATTATATCTGTATCTAGGATTTTCTCTACGTATTTCTCATAGCTTAAGTCTTTATCAAAGGAAAAAGCATATACTCCAGTTCTTTGTCTATCACAATTATTCCAGATTTCTTGTCTTAGATTTCTTTTGTCATAAACTTCGCCTTCAAAAATATATGAATTATCAAATATAGTATAGAGTATAGGAGATATAGCATTTGCAACAAAGTATTTTTTAGAAAAATCTTTCTCATCACAAAAGTCTATTGCAATCTGTGTGCTTGCAGTCCCTTTCATCATATTATGTGCATACTTTCCTCCATTTGTCTTAAAATACTCATACATATACTTATATCTATCTTTTGGAAGAATCTTTATATCATCTATCTTTGTTTTGGGATGATAGCCAAGGCATACTATTTTTTCGTTCTTTTTTTCTGTAAATTCTAGAACTTCATCTATTACTTTGAGATATTTTTTCGAAAGATCATTTATGTTTTTTTCCCTTTCTATTGCTATCTCAAATTGTGCTGCAGGCTCTGTTGCAATATCTATTCCGTCTTTACTTAAAGATAATATATAGCCGTTTTCTTCATGTGCTTTATAATTATGCTTTTCTTTTAGATATTCCATAAGTTCTTTTACAGACTTTTCTCCAAAATAAGTAACTGTTTCTAATGTGTCAAAGTCAACTATGAAATGTTCCATTTCAACTCCAACTTTGAAACTTTCCTTAGGCTTTTCTCCTTTCTTTATATAATCAATTATTTTTTGCTTTTTCTCATTATAATCCATATATCCTCCGCTACTAAGAAAAAGAGGAGCTATGCTCCTCTTTGAGTTTTATTTTGTAAGAACTTTGTCCCTATCAGGTGCATAAATCTTGTTGGAAAAATTGATCTTACCTTGCTTTACCGTTAAATTTATAGCCATGTCTTTTTTGATTTGACCATTTAATATTTCTTCTGCTAGCTCATCTTCTATATATTTTGTAATTGTACGCTCCAATGGTCTTGCACCAAATTGTCTATCAAAGCCTTTTTGTGCAATATAATCTAGTACTCTTACATTATATTTTACTTCAATGCCAAGTTTTGCAAGTCTTGCCACTGTTTTATCTAGCATCAATCTTGTAATTTCTATTATATCGTCTTTTGTAAGTGAATTAAACATTATTACTTCATCAAGTCTATTTAGAAATTCTGGAGCAAATGTTCTTTTTATTTCATTTTTTATTATATTTTCGTTGTTCTTTTCGATATTTGTTTCTATATCATCTGTTGAAAATCCAATAGATGATTTGTTTCCAGTAAAGCTTGCACCTACATTTGATGTCATTATAATTATTGTGTTTTTGAAATCTACTGTTCTTCCTTGTCCATCTGTAAGTCTTCCATCATCTAGTATTTGAAGTAGGATATTAAATACATCTGGATGGGCTTTTTCAATTTCATCAAATAATATTACAGAATATGGATGGCTTCTTACAGCTTTTGTAAGTTCTCCACCTTCATCATATCCAACATATCCTGGAGGTGAACCTACAAGTCTTGATGTGGAAAATTTCTCCATATACTCACTCATATCTATTCTTATAAGATTATCTTCGCTTCCAAATAGATTTCTGGCAAGTGATTTTGCAAGATATGTCTTTCCAACTCCCGTTGGTCCTACAAATATAAATGATCCTATTGGTTTGGTTGGATCTTTTATTCCAACTCTTGCTCTTTTTATAGCATGAGATACGCTATCTATAGCTTGGTTTTGTCCTATTACTTCTTTTGATAGATTATCTGTTAAATCTCTATATTTTTCCATTTCGTTTTCTGTAAGTTTTGTTACAGGAACTTTTGACCAGCTAGATACTACTTTTGCTATATCTTCATAGTCTATAGATATGGATTTTTCTTTGCTTTCTTTTTGTGATGCTTTCTTGAGATTTTCTTTTTCTTCGTTTATCTCATCTCTTAGACTTGCTGCTTTTTCAAAATCTTGTTCGCTTACTGCAAGATCCTTATCTCTAATTAGAGAATTTAGTCTATCATCTATCTTATCTTTCTCGCTATCTCCATCATAATTATCCATTCTCTTTTTGGAGCAAGCCTCATCTATTAAATCTATGGCTTTATCCGGGAAGAATCTATCTGTTATATATCTATCAGAAAGTTCAACAGATGCATCTATTGCCTCTTGTGTTATTTCTACTTTGTGATGGTCTTCGTATTTTTTCTTTAGACCATTTAGGATTTTCTTTGTATCATCTAGGCTTGGCTCATCTACTTGGATTGTCTGAAGACGTCTTGCAAGTGCTGAGTCCTTTTCAACATGCTTTCTGTATTCATCTGTTGTTGTAGCGCCTATTATCTGGATTTCTCCTTTTGCAAGTACAGGTTTTAGGATATTTGCAGCATCCATACTTCCTTCTGCTGCTCCTGCTCCAAGTACCATGTGGAATTCATCTATGAATAAGACAATATCATCTCTTTTTGAGACTTCATCTATCATTTTCTTAAGTCTTTCTTCAAAATCTCCACGATACTTAGTTCCAGCGAGCATTTGAGCTATATCAAGGGATAATATAGTCTTTTTTTTCATAACCTTAGGTACTTCGTTATTTACTATCTTTTGTGCAAGTCCTTCAGCTATGGCTGTCTTTCCAACTCCAGGCTCTCCTATTAGAATTGGGTTATTCTTTGTTCTTCTTAGAAGAATTTGTATTACTCTTTCGATTTCTTTATCTCTTGCTATGACAGGGTCTATTCTTCCGTCTTTGCTCATTTGATTTAAGTCTTTTGCAAATTTTAATACATCTTCTGAAAGTCCTATTCCTTCACTTTTTGTTTTTGGTCTTTGTTTTAAAAGATTGATAAGATTTGCTTCGACCTTTTCTTTATCTATTCCAGATAACAAGAACATTATATTTACAAATGATTCGCTATCTTCAAGTAATCCTAGTAGTAGATGTTCTTCTCCTACATAATTATCTTTTCTTTTGCCTGCAATATATCTTGTTCTATCTAAGAGCATTTGAACGTCTTTATTATAACCTGTAGCAGGCTTTACACTTGTTCCTTTTCCTAAATTATTTATAACTATTGACCTAAACAAGTCATAGTTTGCTCCACTTTGCTCTAAGGCTTTTGTGGCAATGGAACCTGTTTTCATCAATGCAAGTAAGATATGTTCATTTCCTACATAATCATGATTTAATGAATAAGATTCTCTTCTTGCCTGTTGGAGTACAATTGTTAGTCTATTTGCTTCCATTTATTTCCTCCATATAGTTTTTTAGAAATTCGTATCTTTCCGGATCTCTTTGTAATTGGTATTTGCTTTTTTGTAGATTAAAAAGCAAGTAATCTATCTGTTCTTTGTTAAGCTTTGTATCATAGCCTAATAAATTGTATTTTTTAAGCTTGTATAAGCTATCTGCCATTTGTGTAATTGATTCTAGCTTTGAATTTTCTAAGTTAGAATATATTATCGATATATTCTCTCTTACATCATCTCCACTTTCGTTGTATAAAAGATTGTAATCTCTTCTAAACTTCTTTTCTCCACTTGTAATTGTATCTATTATATCTTCAATCTTAAGTATTCTTTTTCTTGTATCATTAAAGTAATTCCCATTATTTATAATAATGTATATATCATCTGCATAGTCGTTTTCTTCATAAGGAAGATATTTATCTAAGGTTAATTTATTATATTGAAGTGTTGCTTTAACTGAGACGTAATTTTCTATTTCTTTAAGAAGTCCAAATAGAAACATCTTATATTTTAGATCAATTCCATCTCCTATTATTCCAGCATCGCTTGATAAATAACCAAACTTCAAATCAAATGCAAAGTCTAATTTGCTATCAAGAAAGTTTTCTACTTCATAAGCTCTATCAAAAGCTCCCTCTAAATCAAGCCCAAAATCAAATACATTAATTGCCAAATGATCTTCTACATTTACAGCTATAACATAGCCGTCTTTTATGACAACTGCTGCATTTTCATCATCGAAGCCTCTTGGAATCACAAAATTTTCTACAAGATTTTCTCTTACTTCATCTGTCAAATCACTGATCATAAAGAAATCATCGCCATAAATTTTTTTTATAATGTCATTTACTTCCATTTTTTCATCATAATCCATGGCATGAGGAAATTTGTATCCTTCGATATTTCTTCTAATCGTAAAATTTGAATTTAAAATTATATCATTTGAATATTTAATCAATTCTAACCATCCCATTCAACTTATTAATTTCATCTCTAAGACTAGAAGCTCTCTCATAATCTTCTATTTCGATGCTTTCTGTAAGCTGTTCTTGAAGCTTTTTTATCTTATCTGCAATATTTTGAAATTTCTTAAATCTTCGTGGCATCTTTCCACTATATGTCTTGTAGTTATTAAATCTTTTGAGAACTCTTGTTGTAAGATTGCGATTTAAGCTATAGCATTTCTCACAATCAAAAAGTCCTTGTTCTATATTAGACTCTTCATTTCCACAATTAGGACATACATTATTAGAAAGTTTTTCTCTAATTGATAAGCTTACGTCATTATTCTTGCTATAATTGTAATCATAAATTCCTGATATAACTTGGCTAAGAGTAGGTAAGAAGGAATCAATTAATGAGCTTTCTTCAAAACTCCTTGACCCATCCTTTAACTCTTCTGATAAATCGATGATATCAGCAAAGTCTTCTTTATTTATATACTTTTCAAAGCATTCCCCACATAAATACATATCGCTGCTGTGGCCGTTTATTATAGCTTTTATCTTAACATTTGCTTCTTTCCCACATTTATCGCATTTCATAATTAAACTCCCGTCAAAAAACTAAGTAACATATTTTTGAGTATGTCACATCTAACTTTATTTCTTTTTTTGTTATCTATATTCTTAAGCGAGTTATTCGTAATAGAATATCTCATAAGCATTTCTTCTCTTTTATTTATTAAATCTTTCTCCCACAAATCTTCTAGTAGATTTTCAGCTTGACTATAAGAAATCTCATCTGTCAAATTCTTTAGAACATAGGATATATAATCCTCTTCGCTGGATTCTGTTATAGTCATTATCTTTATAAATCCATTGCCCCCTCTTTTTGATTCGATGTAATAGCCTTTTATAGGAGTAAATCTTGTCGTAAGAACATAATTTATCTGACTTGGAGCACAATCAAATTGATTTGCCAAATCATTTCTTCCTATTTCAACCATTCCATCTGCCTCATCAAGCAGAGCTTTTAAAAATTTCTCTATATCTGAAGTAAGACCAGACATTATTTCACCTCTTTTTGACTTACCCTGACCTTTAAGTTAATTGGGAGCCTTTTAGTATGATTTTACCCCCTTAGTGTATTTTTTCAATTAATCTCTTCTTCCAAATAGCAATATAAGTCTTAAAAACTGAAGACTTGTAGCCAAAACTGCCGCAACATAAGTAAGAGCTGCTGCATGCAAAACCTCTTTTGCATAAGTAAGTTCTGTTTCATTTAGCATATAGCTATCCTTTAAAACTCTAAGTGCTCTTTTAGATGCATTAAACTCTACAGGTAATGTAACTATTTGAAATATAAGCACAAATGAGAATAAAACTATGCCAAAATCAATCAAAGTTTGATTGTAGCTTAGAAGAATTCCAATTAGAATCATTGGAAATGAAAGTCTACTTGAAAGATTTACAACAGGTACTATAAAAGATTTTATCTTTAATGGAACATATCCTTCCTTGTATTGAATAACATGTCCACATTCATGGCTTGCAACTGCAATTGCAGCAACAGAATCATCATTTATAGTAGAATCTGATAAAGCGATTTGCTTTTTGATAGGATTATAGTAATCACTAAGAGAACCACCGGTTCTTTTTATTGAAATATCATCATATCCTTTAGATCTTAAAATATATTTTGCAGCATCTAAGCCTGTTATATTTTTAGTTGATTTTATTTTTTTGTATTTATTAAATGTATGATTGACATTAGAACTTGCAATCATTGTAATAATTATTCCAATTATTACCAAAATATAGGTACTATCGTAAAAAAACATATTATCTCCTTTTGATTTAATATACCATGAAAATTTGTGCATTCAATAAAACTGAATTTTAATAAATTTATAATCAATATTATAAAAAGCAACCTATGATAGACTAATCATCTACCACAAGTTGCTTATATTAAAGTAATTTATATTTTATTTTTATGCATGTCTAAAATGTCTTACATGTGTAAATACAACTGATATGTCGTTTTCGTTTCCGTATTCTATAACTTCCTTGTCGTGAATACTTCCACCTGGTTGGATTACAGCTTTTACTCCGTATTCTTTTAATAATTCCATTGTATCTTTAAAAAAGAATGCATCACTTGCAATTACTGCTCCTTTTATCTTATCTCCTGCACGATCCAATGCTTCTTCTACAGCCCAGCTTCTTTTTGTCTGTCCTTGTCCAATTCCAAGAGTTGCGCCGTCTTTTGCTGATACAATTCCATTTGATGCTGCAGCTTTTACGCAAAGGAATGCAAATTTAAGATCTTTCATTTCTTTTTCAGTTGGTTTTCTTTTTGTTACAACTTCCAATTCATTTTCATCTATAAATGTATTATCATGTTCTTGGATTACAATTCCATTTAATACTTCGTTTATTTGATACTTAGGATTTTCCATTTCACAAAGATTATCTATCTGTATAAGTCTTATGTTTTTCTTCTTTGATAGAATTTCAAATGCCTCATCTGTAAATGAAGGAGCTACTATTATCTCTAAGAATATCTTACTCATCTCTGTTGCAGCTTTTGCATCAACTTGTCTATTAAATGCAACTATTCCTCCAAATATTGATTCGCTATCACATTCATAAGCTTTCATATATGAGTCATAAGGATTTTCTCCTATTGCTATTCCACATGGATTTCTGTGTTTTATGGCAACTGTTGCACATTCGTCAAAGTATTTTACGTATTTTACTGCTGCATTTAAGTCAACTAAATTATTGTATGAGATTTCTTTTCCATGAAGCTTTTTGATATTTGCAAGGTATTTTTCATCTAAGTTCTCGTTTATATAGAATGCTGCTTTTTGATGAGGATTTTCACCATATCTTAAGTCATTTTGCTTTTTGAAATCATATACTAAATTATCTTTGAATTCATTGTCATTTTCTCTATTAAAGTATTCAAATATTAACTTATCATAATTAAATGTAGTCTCAAATACTTTCTTAGCAAGTTCTTTCTTATAGGATAAATCTATACTTTTATCTTTGAGCTTTTCTATTATAGTATCATAGTCGTTTTTGTCTGTTACAACTATTACATCTTTGAAGTTTTTGGCAGCTGCACGAAGCATTGATGGTCCGCCTATATCAATCATTTCTATTATTTTTGATTCATCATCTGTTTGTTTGAGTGTCTTTTCAAATGGATATAGATTACAAACTATCATATCAAAGGATTTTAAGTTTAATTTATCCATTGTTTTTTTGTGGTTTTCGTTATCTCTTTTGTATAATATTCCAGCGTGGATTTTGGGATTTAGAGTTTTTACTCTTCCATCTAATATTTCTGGAAATTCTGTAATCTCTTCTATTGATACAACGTCTACTCCACTTTCTTTTAGTTTATTGTAAGTTCCACCTGTTGATACTATTTCCCAATCCAATTGTCTTAAGCTTTTTGCAAATTCTACGATATTTTCCTTGTCAAAAACTGAAACTAATGCTCTCATTTTATATCCTTTCTATAATAAATTCCTTCAAATTGAATACTTCCTATATCCTTATAAACTTTCTCTCTGGCTTTTTGCTTTGTAGTATCTCCTGCAATAACCATCATAACTCTTCCGCCATTTGTAAGTATTTTTCCATCTTCATATTTTGTAGCGCAATGAATTACTTCAAGATCTGATTTATTTATTGTAATTTCTTTGTTCTTCTCATAAGCTTGTGGATATCCGCTTGAACATAGTACAACTCCAAGATAGCTTTTATCATCAAATACTATGTCTTCTTTCTTTAAGCTTCCATCCATTGTCTTTATTATTAATGATAGAAGATCACTTTCCATCTTTTCTAGTATGACTTCAATCTCAGGATCTCCAAATCTTACATTAAATTCAAGTACATAAGGCTTATCTGTAATCATAAGTCCGATAAATAGAACTCCTGTATAGTCAATATCTTCTTTTATAAATCCTTCTTCTATTTTCTTATGTATCATTCTTATCTTTTCTAGATTAGAATCAGAAATATCATCAACTGGGGTTACTGATCCAACTCCTCCAGTATTCTCTCCCTTATCTCCATCAAAGATCTTCTTAAAATCTCTTGCATACTCCAATGGAAATATCTTATTGTGAGATACAAGACAAATCGATGATAATTCACGTCCATCAAGATATTCTTCTATGACAATTTTCTTAGAATTTAGATCATCAAATATTTGATCTAGATAATTAATTGCATTGTCATAATCTTTTGCAATAAATACTCCTTTTCCAAAGCAAAGTCCATCTGCCTTAAGCACTATTGGATAAGTTATATCCTTAAGATAATCTTTTGCACTTTCATAATCTGTAAAAGTTTCGGATTTTGCAGTTGGTATATCGTATTTATTTAGAAATTTCTTTGTAAAATCCTTACTTGCTTCAAATCTTGCGTTAGCCTTATTTACTCCAAATATCTTTAGCCCATTTTCTTCAAATTTATCTACAATCCCATCTGAAAGAGGATTTTCAGGGCCAACTATTGTAAGATCTATCTTTTTATCTTTGGCAAAATCTATAAGTCTATCATAATCTGTAGCTTTGATATCAACTGTTTCACCAAAATCCCTCATTCCATAATTTCCAGGAGCTGTATAGATTTTATCAGCTAGAGGACTTTTGGAAATCTTTTTTGCAAGTGCGTATTCTCTTCCGCCGCTTCCTATAATTAAAATTTTCATCTTATTAAAACCTTGTTCCCCTTTATAATCAATCTGTCATCACAAAACAATCTGACAGTTTCTGGTAATAGTTTGTGTTCTTCATCCAATACTTTCTTTGCAATTGAATCTTTGTCATCATCTTGTTCTACTTTTACAATCTTTTGTAAGATTATTGGTCCTCCATCGGGAATGTCTGTTACAAAATGTGTTGTGCATCCTGTAAATTTAACGCCTCTTTTTATGACAGCTTCGTGTACTCTATCTCCATAGAAATCTTTTCCACAAAAACTTGGTATAAGAGAGGGATGGATATTTATAATCTTTCCTTCAAATTCGTCTATGAAATCTTTAGGTATTATTTTTATAAAACCTGCAAGAACTATTAGATCTATATCTAAATCTTTCATTTTTTGTAATATTTTAGAAAAGTCATTTTCTATTAGAGTTTCTATATTTCTTTGTTTAGCATAATTAAGACCTGGAGCATTTCTATTTGAAACTGCTATTTTTATATCTCCATTAATCTTATCTATGTTACAAAGAATTGATTTAAAGTCACTTCCTCTTCCTGATAAGAACACTGCAATATTCTTATAGGATGACTTCGCCATTTCCATTTACTATTTCTCCTATACAAACTGCCTTGTAGTCTTTAAAATGCTCTATTGCAATATCTTTATCCTTACTATCTACTACAATAACCATTCCTATTCCCATATTAAATGTAGAATACATCTCATTAGTATCGATATCTGCCCAGTCTTTTAGAAGTGTAAATATCTTTGGAATTTCAACATTAGATACATCAAGTTTTGCTGATAGTTTATCATTTAGAACTCTTTGTAAATTCTCATAGATTCCACCACCTGTGATATTTGCAATGGCATTTATGTTAATTTTATCTAATAGGCTTAGTATATCTTTGACATAAATTCTTGTTGGAGTTAGAAGCTCTTCTCCAATTGTCTTATCTAATTCTTCTATATAAGTATCGTAAGGGATCTTCTTTATATCTTTTACTATCTTTCTTGCAAGTGTAAGTCCATTTGAATGTATTCCATTTGATGGAAGTGCTATTACTACATCGCCTTCTTTTACCTTAGAATGATCTATAATCTTATCTTTATCTACAACTCCTGTCATAAATCCTGCAAGATCGTATTCATTTTCCTGATACATATCGCTCATTTCAGCTGTTTCTCCACCTATTAGGGCAGCTTTTGATTGAAGGCATCCTTCTTTTATTCCTTCTACAATCTTTGCCATCTTTTTGGGTTCTAGTTTGTTTGTTGCAATATAATCTAGAAAATAAAGTGGAGTTGCTCCAAGGCATATTACGTCATTTGCACACATTGCAACAAGATCTATTCCAACTGTATCATGCTTATCCATATCTATCGCTATTTTAAGCTTTGTTCCAACTCCATCGCTTCCTGATACAAGAATTGGGTTTTTGATATTATTATCTAATTTATAAAGTGATGCAAATCCTCCAACTCCTGATAATACATTGTCATTATAGGTTTCTTTGCATATTTCTTTTATAAGTGATACTTCTTCATATCCTTTTTCTTTGTCTACTCCTGCATCTTTATAGCTTATTTTACTCATGATCTTCTCCCCAGAAATATCTTTCATAATATCCTCTGTTTCCACAAGCATTTCTAAGTCCATCTATAGTTATAAAGTATAAAGAATCGCATCCTATCTCTTCTACCATTTCTTGATGTGTTTTCTTATAAGCTATTAGCTTGTTTTTATCTGGTATATCTATAGTAATGCTATCACTTGTCTTTATCTTAGGGCTTGCAACTCTTACATGAATCTTATTTGCTCCAGCTTTTTTTAGTATGTCAACTGTTCTTCTTATAGTTGTTCCTCTTACTATGCTATCATCTACAAGGATTATATCTTTTCCTTGAACTACTTCTCTAACTGCATTTAGCTTTACTTTTACAATTCTCTTTCTCTTTCCATCTTCTTTTTCTATGAACGTTCTTTTTATGTATCTGTTTTTTATAAGACCTGGTAGATATGGAATTTGTGATTCTTTGGCATATCCCATTGCTGCGATATTCCCGCTATCTGGTGCTCCCATTACAATATCTGCTTTTGTCTTACATTCATCGTATAAGATTTTTCCTGAATCAAATCTTGATTTGTATACTGAAACTCCTTCAACTGAAGAATCTGGTCTTTGGATATAAAACATTTCAAATATAGCAAGTCTGTGCTCTCTTTGTTCTGAGTAGAGTGATTGTACTTTGTCTTTTGTAATTATAAATATTTCTCCACCTATAAGATCCTTGTACTTAGTTACTCCCAATGCATCAAATGAGCAGGTTTCTGATGATATTACATATTTATCATCTTTCTTTCCAATTGTTATAGGTTTTACTGAATGACTATCTCTTATTGCTATAAGCTTATCTTTATCTGCATATATTATTGCAAATGCTCCTTTTAGGCTTGATATATAGTCTATTAGCTCTTTTTCATCTCCTCTTATTTTCTTGGCAAGTTCTTCTAGTGAGAAGTCTTCATTTGTTATAACTCCATCTATTGCAATAGCTGAATCCTTATAGATATAAGGCATTTTTTCACTTGTATCTTCTCCTAGAAATTCATATTTCATGTGAGCAAGAAATACATTTCCTTTAATTTCTTCTACATCATCTGATGATATATTATCTGCAACTGTTCCAAGTCCATATCTTGTATAAATGTCATCTCCATTGAATGATACAATTCCCATAGTATCTTGTCCTCTATGTTGAATTGAATACATTCCATAGATTAGATCTTTTCCATCAGACTTATCGTTTTTAAAAATCCCTATAATTCCGCTCATATTATTTTACTGAATTCTCCCTTTGTTCTTTTCTAAATTGCTCTAATTTCTCTTTTAATTTGTCATCTTTTAAAGATAATATTTGTGCTGCAAGTATTGCGGCATTTTCTCCTCCATCTATTGCAACTGTTGCAACTGGAACTCCCTTTGGCATTTGAACTGTTGATAATAAAGAATCCATTCCATCAAGTGTTGAGGATTTTACTGGAACTCCTATTACAGGTCTTGTTGTTGCTGCTGCAATAACTCCTCCTAGATGTGCTGCTTTTCCTGCAATTGATATGAATAGATCACTTTTACTATTTCTTACATAATCTAATAAAACATCTATTGCTCTATGTGCTGATATTACTCTAAGCTCATATTCGATTCCAAATTCATCTAATTTTGTTGTTATTTTATCTGCGATTTTTTGATCTGATGTAGATCCCATTACTATTGATATCATCTTTTACTCCTTTTTCGTATTTGTATTTTCGTATAAAAAAGCCCGGAAAGAGAGGTCGAAACCTCCCCATCCGGGCTTTTGTCCCCATGGTGTAATATCAAAACTGATATCCGCACAGCTAGGTCCTTGCATTTGCTGGATCCCTATGTGCGCTTTCGCCCATTCTCTGAGCTAATTCACTGAATAATTCGGTGATTCTTTTGTGATTTTTATATTATGTGGATGATTTTCTACAAGTGATGCAGAGCTTATTCTTACAAATTTTGCTCTAGAATAAATCTCATCTATACCATTTGCTCCTATATATCCCATAGCTGATCTTAATCCACCCATTAACTGATAGATTACATCTGTGGCCTTCCCTTTAAATGGAACCATTCCTTCGACTCCTTCTGGGATTAGCTTTCTGGTATTGTTCTGGAAATATCTATCGCTACTTCCTGCTTTCATTGCAGGTATAGAACCCATTCCTCTGTATTCTTTGTATTTTCTTCCTTCATATAAAATTTCTTCGCCAGGGCTTTCCTCGCATCCTGCAAGAAGAGAACCTATCATTATTGTGCTTGCTCCAAATCCTAGAGCTTTTGGAATATCTCCTGAATATTTTATTCCTCCATCTGCAATTACTGGAATATCATATTCTTTTGCAACTTCATAAACATCATTTATAGCTGTAATTTGTGGAACTCCAACTCCTGTTACAACTCTTGTTGTACATATAGAACCTGGTCCTATTCCAACCTTTACAGCATCTGCTCCAGCTTCAATTAGTGCTTTTGCACCTTCTCCTGTTGCAATATTTCCTGCTATTACATTTAAGCTAGGATATCTTTTCTTTATTTCTTTAACTGCATTTAATACATTTTTTGAATGTCCGTGAGCTGTATCTATACTTACAACATCTACACTTGCATCAACTAATTTTTCTAGTCTTTCAAACATATCATTTGTAATTCCTATTGCAGCTCCTACAAGTAATCTTCCCTTTTCATCTCTTGCTGAATTAGGATAATCTTTCATCTTTTGGATATCTTTTATTGTTATAAGTCCTGATAATTTGTTGTCTTTTGTTATTACAGGGAGCTTTTCGATTTTTTTATCTTTCATCTTCTCCACTGCTTCACCAAGAGAAATCCCCTCATAACCTGTAACAAGATTATCTTTTGTCATAACTTCTTCTATTGGCTTATTGTAATCTTCTTCAAATCTTACATCTCTATTGGTTAGAATACCTACAAGTTTCATATCGCTATCAACAATAGGAACTCCTGATATCTTGTACTTTGCCATTAGAGAATTGGCATCAGATATCGAATCTTGTCTTGTTAAATAAAAAGGATCTGATATAACTCCATGTTCAGATCGCTTTACTCTATCAACTTCAAGCGCCTGCATGTCAATACTCATATTTTTATGTATAATTCCGATACCACCCATTCTTGCCATAGTTATAGCCATAGCACTTTCTGTCACAGTATCCATACTTGCGCTTAAAAGAGGAATATTAAGTTTTATCTTTTTAGTTAGCCTTGTAGAAAGATCAACTTCATTTGGCAATACACTTGATTCTTGTGGAATGAGTAGCACATCGTCAAATGTTAATGCTTCTTTTTCAATTTTCATATTACACTCCCTTTCTCTATACTTGATTTATACTAAATTAAAATGTTCTTGTCAAGGGTGTTAAGATTTTTTTATTATTTATTTGTAAAGTATTTTTTATTTTCTTCTTTGTATATATCTAAATTGCTTGTCTTTGTAAAATTTGTTATTATTATTTATTAATTGCTTTTATTTTTAAGAATTTTTTCTTAATTTTATTTTAATTTATTTTCTTATTTTCTAATCATTTGTCTTTATTTAAATATTCTTATCATAAAATTATTTTTCCTATTTTGTAATTAAAATTTATATAAAGTAATTTTCTTAATTATTCGAGAAATAATTATTACAAATTAGAATATAATTTTATTTTGTATTTTAATCATTGTAATTTACGAATTTATTACATTATTTTGATTTTAATTTAATAATTTTTTATAATTCTATTCATTTTTTATTTTAACTATGATATAATGATCTAGTATTTAGGAGGAACTATGGGAAAGTTATTTTTTTCAAATTTAAAAAACTTTTATTTTGTGTATGGGGTTTCTTTGCGCAAATTTAAGCTTAAGTTTTTTACATGCCCTGTTTTTCCTTTAGAATTAACAATTAATAATCATATTTTGTAATGAGAATCTTTTTGGGTTCTCTTTTTTATTGGAGGTAATTATGAAAAAAATTTACGAAGGCAAAGCTAAAGAAGTTTACGAGACAGAAAACAAAGACGAGTACATAATTAAGTACAAGGATACTGCAACAGCAGGAAATGGCGAAAAGAAAGAGGACTTTGAGGGAAAAGGTGCTCTTAATCTAAAGATTACTACAATAATTTTTGAAATGCTTGAAAAGGCTAATATAAAGACTCATTACATAGAAACTTTAAGTGATAGTGAAATGAAAGTTAAAAAAGTTGAGATTCTTCCACTTGAAGTAATTGTAAGAAATATATCTGCAGGATCTTTTGCAAAAAGATATGGAGTTGATGAAGGAATAGTTTTCGAAAATCCTACATTTGAACTTTCTTACAAAAATGATGATCTAGGAGATCCTTTGATGTGTGAAGACCATGCTATAGCTTTGGGATTAATCACAAAAAAAGAATATGACTACATCAAAGAAGAAACATTAAAGATAAATTCTTTGTTAAAAGAATTTTTCATAAATATAAACTTAAAGCTTGTAGATTTCAAGATAGAATTTGGAAAAGATAAAGATGGAAATATCATACTTGCAGATGAGATAAGCCCTGATACTTGTAGATTATGGGACAAAGATACTAATGAAAAATTAGATAAAGACATATTTAGAAGAAATCTAGGCTCTCTTACAAAAGGTTATGAAGAAGTTTTAAAAAGGATGCAAAAATAGTGGACTATTCAAATATTCACAGAGTATATGTTAGAAAGAAGCGTTACGATAATAGCGAAAGATCTCTTCTTAAAGAGATCAACGCTTCTTTAAATCTTTCTATTACAGATCTTAAAATCTATAAGAAATATGATCTTTTGGTTGATTCTAGTACTTTAGATAAAATCTTATATACAGTTCTTTCAGAAAAACCAGTCGATGAAATTTTCATAGATTCTGATGCGAAAGATTTAGAAGATAATTTCAAAAATCCATTAAATATATCTTTATTGCCAGGACAATTCGACAATAGAGAAGATAGCCTTATCTCTAATATATCACTTTTTACAAATGATAACGCTAAGGCAAAATCAAGCGTAGTATATGACTTTTATGGCATAACAAATAATGATTTTCAAAAAATCGAAAACTATCTTATAAATCCTGTAGATTCTCATAAGATAGATGTATATGAAGTTCCTGATTTTTCAAGAAAGATACACAAAAACACCAAAAACGAAATATTTGATGGATTTAGAGAGCTTTCAGATAAGAAATTAGAGCAATTTATAGAAGATAAGAGATTATCTTTAAATCTAGATGATATAAAATTAATCCAAAAATACTTTATAGAAGAAAATAGAGATCCCAACGAAACAGAAATTGCAATAATTGATACATATTGGTCAGATCATTGCAGACATACAACTTTTAATACAAATCTTAATATCAAATTTGATCCTTTGACAAAACTTGATAGTGAAATCAAAAAGACTTTTGAATATTATTTGTCATTAAGAGAAAAACTAAATATAACAAAGCCAATAACACTTATGAGCTTTGGAACAATACTTCAAAAGTATCTTAGAAATACAGATTATATCAAAAACATCGAGGTTTCAGATGAAATAAATGCTTGCTCTATAAAGATAAAAGCAAGAATAGTAGATGATAATGGAAAAGAAAATACCGAAGATTATCTTTTGATGTTTAAAAACGAAACTCATAACCACCCCACCGAAATAGAACCAGTAGGTGGAGCAAGTACTTGCCTTGGAGGAGCTATAAGAGATCCTTTAAGTGGAAGAAGCTTTGTATATCAAGCAATGAGAGTTACAGGATGCGCTAATCCTTTAGAAAAATACGAAAACACATTAAAAGGAAAGCTACCCCAAAAAGAAATTACAACAAAAGCAGCACTTGGATATTCATCTTACGGAAATCAAGTAGGACTTGCCACAGGACTTGTAGATGAAGTATATCACAAAGACTATGTAGCAAAAAGGCTTGAGACAGGAGCAGTAATTGCAGCAGCTCCAATCGAAAATGTCAAAAGACTTTCACCACAAAAAGGAGATATCGTAATCTTACTTGGAGGGAAAACCGGAAGAGATGGTATAGGAGGAGCTACAGGCTCATCAAAATCTCATAAAGTATCATCAATAAAGACAGAAAGTGCACAAGTTCAAAAGGGAAATGCACCAGAAGAAAGAAAGATTCAAAGACTATTTAGAAAAGAAAAAGTCGCAAAGTTAATCAAAAAGTGCAATGACTTCGGTGCAGGAGGAGTAAGCGTTGCAATAGGAGAATTACATGATGGAATTGACATATATCTTGATCGTGTAATGCTAAAATACGAAGGACTTACCCCAAGAGAAATCGCAATAAGCGAATCCCAAGAGAGAATGGCTGTTGTAATAGCAAAAAAAGATTTGGATACTTTCTTAGAATATGCCAAAGAAGAAAATCTATATGCAACTTATGTCGCAGATATAACTGATACAAATAGAATGAAAATGTATCTTAATGATAATTTAGTATGCGATCTAAGTTATGACTTCATAAATACCAATGGAGCAAAAAGAGAAAAAGACGTTATCGTAGAATCTGAAGATGTAGCAAAATTCTTGCACAATGATGATAAAAACCCTGAAAATCTTTCAAAATACTTAGAAGATCTAAACACAACATCAAAGAAAAATCTAATAGAATTATTTGATTCATCTGTTGGAAGATCAACAGTCCTTGCACCTTTAGGAGGAAAATATCAGACAGTTCCAATAGATGCAATGTGTGCAAAGATTCCTACATTAAAAAAGGACTCCAATACAGTTTCACTTATGAGCTATGGATTTAATCCATATCTATCAGAAGAAAGTAACTATCTTGGAGGATATTATGCAGTAATTGAATCCATATCAAAACTTGTAGCACAAGGTAGTGATCTTAACGAAGTATATCTAACATTCCAAGAATTCTATGAGAAATTAGATTCTCCTAAATCTTGGTCAAAACCACTTAAATCATTGCTTGGAGCACTTGAAGCATCAGCCTTTTTCAAAATGCCTCCAATAGGTGGAAAAGATTCAATGAGCGGAACTTTTGAAAATATAAATGTTCCCCCTACTCTAATATCATTTGCAGTTACAACTGAAGATATAGAAAATATAGTATCTGGAGAATTTAAGGGAAAAGGAAAGATAGGAATTATAGAAATAGATTATGATTCCAATGGCAAGCTAGATCTTAATAAATTAAAAGAAAACTTCAATCTAATCCATAAAGATATCCTTGATAAAAATATAGTTTCAATAAGAGCTATAAATCACAAAGGAACATTACCTATAATATACGAAAACAGCGGATTGGAATATGGATTTGATATACAAATAGAAGATCTATATTCACCTAGATACGGATCATTTGTAGTTGAATATATTAAAGACAGAGACTTTATCAAAAACTTAGGAGAATTTTCTAAAGATATAATTGTAAATGGAACAAAACTTGATAAAGACGAATTAGAAAAGTCCTATCTTCATACATTAGATAGCGTATTTAAGCCAATAATTGAAGAAAATTCCAAAGATTTAGAAAACAAAAAGATAGATACAAGAGCTAGAAAATCAACTAAGAAAGTCGAAAAACCATTAGTTGTAATACCAGCATTCTTCGGAACAAATAGCGAATATGATACCAAAAGAGCATTTGAAGATGAAGGTGCTGATGTAATCATTCATGTATTTAAAAACAAGAACAAGAAGGAAATAGACTCATCCATAGATGAACTTAGCACTCTTATAAGAAAAGCACAAATCTTTGCAATACCTGGAGGATTCTCATTTGCAGATGAACCAGACGGAAGCGGAAAATTTATAGCAAATATTCTAAGAAGCAAAAAGATCAAAGAATCCATAGAATACATGCTTAAAGAAAATGATGGATTGATCCTTGGAATATGTAATGGATTCCAAGCTCTTGTAAAATCAGGACTTCTTCCATATGGCAAAATCAAAATCCAAGAAGATGATGATCCAACACTTACATTCAACAATTCAAATAGACATATTGCAAAGATAGCAGATGTAAAGATACTAACCACAAACTCGCCATGGCTTACTTATCTTAAAGAAAATAATATCTATAAACTTCCAATATCTCATGGAGAAGGAAGATTTATAATAAATGAAGATAAAATAAAAGATCTTATAGAAAATGAACAAGTTGTAGGAATTTATGAGAATAATCCTAACGGCAGTGATTATAAGATAGAATCAATAATATCAAAAGATGGAAAGATACTTGGAAAGATGGGTCATTCTGAGAGAGTAAATAAGAATCTCTACAAAAACATCCAAGATATCGAATACCAAAACATCTTTAAAGGCGCAGTTGAATATTTTTTGGAGGATAAATGAGAACAGATATATATAACTCACCCCTAAACACAAGGTATGCAAGCTATGAAATGCAACATATATTCTCCGACCAAGTTAAGTTTGAAACCTACAGAAGACTTTGGGCAAATCTTTCTAAAGCAGAACAAAAGCTCGGTCTAAATATAAAAGATGAGCAAGTAGAAGAATTATTCAATCACATAGAAGATATTGACTTTGAAAAAGCCAAGGAATTTGAAAAAGAGCTAAGACACGATGTAATGGCTCATATAAAAACCTATGGAATTGCAGCCCCCAATGCAAAAGGAATAATTCATCTTGGAGCGACAAGCTGTTTTGTTACAGACAACACAGATATTATCGTAATGAGAAAAGCATTAGAGCTTGTCGCAAACAAACTTGCCGTACTAATAAAAAACTTGATTGATTTTTCAGATAAATATAAAGACTTGCCAACACTTGGATTTACACATTTTCAACCAGCCCAACTTGTAACAGTTGGCAAAAGAGCAACACTTTGGGCTTATGATTTCTTACTTGATCTAGAAGATATAGAATATAGAATAGATAATCTAAAACTTCGAGGAATAAAAGGAACTACAGGAACACAAGCCTCATTTATGGATTTATTTGAAAATGACGAAGAAAAGGTTAAAAAACTAGATAAACTAATATTAGAAGCATTTGATTTTAAAGAATCTGTAATAGTATCAGGCCAAACCTACACAAGAAAGATAGACTATGAGATATTATCATCCCTATCAGCAATAGCTCAATCTGCTCATAAGATGACAAATGATATAAGACTACTTCAAAGCCTAAAAGAAATCGAAGAGCCATTTGAAAAGACACAAGTTGGATCAAGCGCAATGGCATATAAGAGAAATCCAATGCGTTCTGAAAGAATAGCATCCCTTTCTAAATTTGTCATAAATAACGCACAAAATCCTGCAATGGTTCATGCAACACAACGGCTTGAAAGAACACTTGATGATTCTGCAAATAAGAGAATTGCAGTTGCTGAAAGCTTTCTTGGAATAGATGCAATCTTAGAAATTGCAATAAATGTTACAAGCGGACTTGTAGTAAATGATAAAGTTATAGAAAAGCATGTAAGAGAAGAACTTCCATTTATGGCAACAGAAAATATACTAATGGAAGCTGTAAAAAAAGGTGGAGATAGACAAATTCTTCACGAAAAAATAAGAAAATATTCAATGATTGCATCAAATAGAGTAAAAAAAGAAGGACTAGATAATAATCTAATAGAACTTCTTACAAATGACAAAGACTTTGGAATCGATGATGAGCAATTAAAAGAAATCCTAAACCCTTACAAATACATCGGTCGCTCCAAAAGTCAAGTCGAAGAATTTAACAAAATCGCAAAAGAAAAAATCGCAAAATACGATACAGATTATAATGTAGAACTTAATGTATAGTATTAATATTTAATATAAAAAGTTCTGGGATTTTTATTAAAATCCCAGAACTTTTTTAATATTTTAAATTATCCAATATGTGTTTTATCAATAAGTCCATTTAAAATCCTTGCTTCTACTAAAAATAACCTTAAATACAATAACTCCAAATACAAAATACACCATACTTATACTTATAAAAGTCAAAAAGTCATACCAATAAAATTTTCCATTTAAAACTTTAGATGATAAATATGTAGCTAGAGATACAGGATTTGTGTATATAACATATCTTGGAACATCCACTATGCTTCCAGATAAAAACAATAAGCCAAATCAAATAAGACATTAATAGCAAAGTATAATCATCATTATTCATAACAAGAAAGTAGAAAAGCATAATGCTAATCATGCTAGATACAATAAAATCTGGATAATATACAATACTTTCACGAATAGACTTTTTAATTTCACTTTTAATTAGATTCATTTAACTTCTCCATTACAATCTTTTCTATATCCATATCAACTTTTCTTATTTCCTTTATATCATAATCTTTATATTTTTCTATGATTTCTTTAATACTACAATCTGTCTTTTTAGTTACTAGATTATTATAATCATCAATATAAGTTATTATGTACTCATCTTTAAATCCTGTAAGAAAATCAATCAATTCATATTCATAAGATTTGCCATCTTTAAGTAATACAACTCTTGAATTAAGACTTCTTACTATTTCTATTTGATGAGTTGTAAGTATAATAGAAATATTATTTTCTTTGACGACTTTTTTTATAAAATCAATCATAGTCCATTTACTTTCTATATCAAGACCAAGAGTCGGCTCATCCAACAAAAGAAGTTTTGGCTTTACGACAAGAGCTATTATTATTGCAAGTTTCTGTTGCATTCCTCTTGAATAGAAATCTACCTTTTTGTACAAATCATCTTCTAATTTGAATAATTTAGCATATTTATAAACCAAATCTTTGTTTTCTTTTTTATTTAAATCTATATTTGAAAGCCCACAAAAGTATTCTATATTTTCCATTCCAGTAAGATAATTATATACATTTACACTGCTTTCAAGAACTGCAGATACATCTTTAAAATATTGTTTATTCTTTAAAGAAAAAATATTTCTTTCATCAAATATGATTTCTCCAGAATCTATCTTTATCATCTTTAATATTGAATTTAATATTGTAGTTTTGCCAGCACCATTTTTGCCAAGTATCGTTACAATTTCACCATTTTTTACATCAAAAGATACATCTTTTAAGACTTCTTTGTTATCATATTTTTTAGTTATGTTTTTAACTTCTAGCATAGAATTTCCTTTTTTAATAAAATTTTATAAATCTTCTATTTTACTTTTTTATTTTTAATGAAAACCATTGTTTTTATTCTTTATTTTTACAAAACTAAAAGAGCCTTTATAGGCTCTTTTAGCAATAGAAAAGAATAAGTTAGTCCTAGTTTTTCTGTATATACCGAAAAACTGAAAGGAATTAATAATGAAAAAATTCCAGCTATTACTAGCTCGCTTATATTATAATACAATTAAGTTAAAAATGCAAACCTTTTTCTAATAAAACATATTTTATCTTTTATACTTTCTAATTATTCTAATACAAATTAAACAAAAAAATGCCAGGATAATATCCTAGCATTTTTAAACCGATATAATTAATTTACACTTTGTTTTTTCTTATTTCTTTCCATTCTGTTATATAGATAAACTGCTAATAAAGTAAATATCAATGGACCTGCAATTGACATTATTGTAGTTAACCAATCTCCTCTTTGGATAGCTGGTTCTATAACTGTAAATATGTTTGCAAATCCTACAACAAAGCATACCATAAATACACATATTTTAACCGCACCCATTGATTTGAATTTTGTAAATGGTTTTTCAATTGATTTATTCTTCTTAAATCCTAAGAATGAATATGCTATGAAAAAGTATGGTAATGTCATTGATACATTAGTCATTGAAACTAAAACTTCAAAGAATTGTTGAGCACTATCTCCACCAAAAGATACAATAGCGATAATTACTATTACACAGGCTGCCTGGTATTTCATAGCAGTTGTATACATTCCGTTTTTCTGTTCTTTCCAAGATTTTGGCCATAATTCCTTTGGAGTATCACCTATTAATTGTTTTAGTGGTGAATATACCAATGTGAAAAATGCTCCTGTAAGTGCCATAAACATTGATATTCCCATATATCTTGAAACCCATAATCCAACAGTTCTAGCAGAAGATTCAGCTAGTCCAAAGGCTAATCCCAATTGATAACCCATATGGTTCATTGCAATATATGATACATTTCCTAATGTTATGGTTTCTTTAGAAAAGTTTACGAAAGTAGAATCCCAGTTAGTAAATGTTCCAAACATCAACATTCCTAGAGCATATCCCAATGTAATTACTATAGATGCTATTGCAACTCCTTTAGGGAAAGTCTTCTCGGCATTTTCTGTTTGATCTACAAGGCCTCCTACAACTTCAATTCCTCCATAAGCAAATATTGCATAAACTATAAATGACAATACTGGAAGTCCACCTACTGCGTATTTTGGATTTGGTGAATGCAAGAAAGCATCTAAGTTTATAGGTTGCATAACCTCACCTTTATTTAAAATAAGGATTATTATTCCACCTACAAATAAGAATATGTTGATAAGTGCTACAGCACTACCACCTATTGATGTGATTTTCTTAATCTTATCTAATCCCTTATTAGAAATATATGTAACAAGCAAAATCCAGCAAATCGCTAATATTCCCAATGTTTTAACTGAATCTAGTCCAAATAATGACCATTGTTGAGTTTTGTCAACTCCAAAGATAGCATTAGATAAAACTATCCATATACCTGATCCTACATTTACTTGCCAAATTATATATGATGCAAACCACATAAAAGTTACTATAAAAGCGTATTTTTTACCTGAACTTTTTTCCATCCAAGAATAAATACCGCCCTTAGAATCTTTGAATGCTGCACCGTATTCTGCAATCATAAATGCAAAAGGTAAGAAAAAGGCTATACCTGATAAAATAAACCAAGGAATAGCAGAATATCCCATCAAATAATAAGATCTTGTTATATTTGTAAAGCCAAATACAGATGTAAATATCATCAATATAAGCGCTTTCAAATCAAGTTTTCGTTTATCTGACATTATTAAAAATCCTCCTTATAAATATTTCCATTACATCATCCAACTCGGTTAAATTAAATGATATACTGTAAATTTTAGGAAACTGAATTTTAATACAGCTTTGAATCATTAAATTTTATAAATAAGTTTTTTATATTTATTGCTATAATATCAATTCACCTTTAATGATTATCTGTCTATTAGTGTAGTTTCCCCAACAATCTACATTGTAGTAACTAATTCTGATAGTGTCAATACCTGCATTGATACAATCTATTGTGTCTGATTACTTCTCATATTAATAAAATGTGAATAATAATTCGTTTACAAACGCTTATTTTTGTATAATTTCGCAAATCCTTCCAATCTGTTGTTGTTATTTTGTCATTATTATAAATAAAAACACTTGATTATTGCTAAAATCTATAAAAAATTTTTTTATTTTTTCGCATAAAAAAATTGGTGCTATTGCACAATAAAATGCAATAACACCATTTTTTATTTTACTTCTTTTTTGACAGCTTCTGCGACATTTTCTGCAACGTTTTTTTCAAATGCTGATACTATTATATAATCTTCTGATAGTTTATCTTCTGGTATCATATCTGCTAATGCTTTTGCTGCTGCCATTTTCATTTTATCTGTAATCGCACTTGCGTGTTTTTCTAATGCACCTTTAAATATTCCAGGAAATGCCAATACATTGTTGATTTGATTTGGATAATCGCTTCTTCCTGTTGCAACGATTCTTGCTCCTGCTTTTTTGCACAAATCATAATCTATCTCTGGAATTGGATTTGCCATAGCAAATACTATTGGATCGCTTGCCATGTTCTTTATATCATTTTCATCTAATATATTTGGTGCTGATACTCCTATAAACACATCTGAATCTTTGATTGCTTCTTTTAGAGTTGCTTTTAAATTATCTTTATTTGTGATTTTTGCAATTTCTTTTTTAACTGGATTATCTTTTTCTAGATGATCTTTATTGATTGTTCCCTTGCTATCTGTAACAATTATATTTTCTACTCCAAAATCAATTAGAAGTTTTGTTATAGAAAATCCTGCAGCTCCTGCGCCACTTACTACTACCTTTATATCTGAGGCTTTCTTATTAACTATTCTTAACGCATTTATAAGTGCTGCAACTGTTACTATAGCTGTTCCGTGTTGGTCATCATGAAATACTGGTATATCTAGCATTTCTTTTAATTTATTTTCTATATATACACATCTTGGTGATGATATATCCTCTAGATTTATTCCACCAAATCCAGGAGATATGTTTTTTATTGTATTTATAATTTCATCAGGATCCTTTGTGTCAAGAACTATTGGAAAAGCATTTACTCCCCCAAATTCTTTGAATAGAACGCATTTACCTTCCATTACAGGCATTGCTGCTTCTGGTCCTATATCTCCAAGTCCTAGTACTGCTGTTCCATCTGAAATAACTGCTATTGTGTTTTGTTTTATCGTATATTTATAGGAAAGTGACTTATCTTCATGAATTTTCTTGCAAGGTTCTGCAACTCCAGGTGTGTAGGCATAAGTTAGATCTTTTGCATTATTTACTTTTGATGTAACTTCTGTCTTTATCTTTCCCTTCCATTGTTCGTGTTTTTGTAGAGCTTTTTCGTATACGTCCATTTATATCCCCCTTAGTGTTACTAGATTAAGTATAACACTTGGGAAAACTTTTTTAAACTCTAAGCGCTTATCTTATAAGATATCTTATCTATTGCTTTATTATAGATTTCAAATGTTCTTTTCCCAAAAGATTCTATCGAGAAATTATCTTTTGCATAATCGTATGCGTTATTGCTCATATTTTCTCTTAAGCTGTCATTTTGTATTACATATTCCACAAAATTTTTAAATTGGTTGAAATTCTCGTAGCTATATCCATTAAATCCATCTATTATTACATTTTCGATGCATTTATCTTTTCTTACAATACAAACTGCTCCATTAGATAATGCCTCTATATAAGTTAATCCTTGAGTTTCTGATGTACTTGCTGATATAAATACTATTGCATTTTTGTAATAGTTACTGACCTCATCCGGATTAACCATTCCTACAAATTCGATATTTGAATCATTTACATATTCCATAAGCTCTTTTCTATAAGGACCGTCTCCTGCTATTACAAATTTATAATTTGTATCTAGTTTTTTGTAATAATCTATTAATTCCTTTATATTCTTTTCTTTTGCTATTCTTCCAAGATATAATATGTATTTTTCATCTCTTACAGGCTTTGTATCAGAGATTTCTATTCCTGTTGGTGATATTAGAATTTTATTATCATCTATATCGTATTTTTTAAGTATATCTTTTGTTTTTTGTGTTGGTGCTATAATATAATCTGAATAATTTGCTATTAGTCTTGTAAATCTTCTTATAATCTTTGTACCCCAGACTTTAGATGGGGAGAAATAATGTGTATAATCTTCATAAATTGTATGGTATGTGTGAACAATTGGACAATTACATTCTTTTTTTATTTTATTTGCAATATAGAATGAAGAAAATTCACTTTGAGAATGTATTATATCTGGATTCCAATCTATAATCTCTCTTACAAGCTCGTCCTTTTTGTTAAAGGAAAATCTTGCATTTGGATATATAGGATTTACTCTGATGCTTTTTATATAGTAGACTTCTTCATTTTTGTAGGAGTAATTTCTTTCGGATAATGTCATAACTCTAACTTCATTTCCCATGTCAGTTAGGATGTTTTTTAAATTAACAATTGATCTTACAACTCCGTTTACCATTGATGTATATGTATCTGTTGTAATTAATATTTTCATAATTTTCTCCTAAGATAATATTAACAATTCTTTTTTTGTTTTTAATGATGAAAATATTAAGAATTTATAAAATGACTTTTATTATATTAAAATAATAATAAAATTATTTTAATTTATTTAAAAGCTTTATAGAATTAGATGATAATCTTTCTTATTTTCAAAAAACACATACATCTGTTATAATTTTAATGAGGTGAACAAATGGGAACTATTTATTTATTAGATATTATGCTTTTCGTTTTTACAATTTATACTGGCATTTTCCTTAAAAAAGCTCACACTACTTATCCTGATATGTCTAGTGGATTTCATATTTGGGAGATTTGTTTTAATGCTATGACTTGGAATTACGGAAATAATTTTGCTGGAAATCTTTCAATAATTCTTGGAATAATATTTTTCGGTGTTGCTTTTCCAATAACTTTGATTTTTGATTTTGAAAGACTAATTATGGTTATAATAGTTTTGGCATTATTTGCCTTATATCTTATATTGCTTTTTGTAATAACAAAATTAAAACTTAGAAAAAAATTCAATCTCAAAAAATAATATAAATAAAAAACACACCTTAAACTTTTATTAAGGTGTGTTTTATTAGGCGTTTACTGATACGAATTCGCCAAAATTCCTCTTTGATGAATTAGGTGATGTTTGTATAAAAATATCTATTCCACAATCAAGTAATTCTGTTAGTATCTCTATATCTTCTTCATCTACTGCAATTTCATCTGTTAATTGTTTTTTACCATAGCTGGTATGCATTATTCCAAGGTCTACGGCTTTTATTGGAAGATTCATATCTACTATTTTCTTTAAGTCTTCTACATCTTGTACTATTAAAAGAATCTTCTTATTAGCTGTTGTGTCAAAATACTCTTTAAATCCTTCAACACTTGTGTAAGCAGAGTTGATTCCGAATGGAATAGTAAGATCCATTAAGTTTTTACTAAAAGAGTCAGCATTGATCTTGTCATTTGCTATTACGACAGTATCCGCACCGGTATGTTTTGACCACAAATCTGCTACTTTGCCGTGACTTAATCTAGAGTCTACTCTAGTAAGCAATATTTCATTCATATTAATCCCTACTTCCTTTCTTTTCGTCTAAGATTATACCATCTTTATTTTCCTATTACAAGGGGGATTAACGCTTAAAGTATTGCAAAATACATATTTCTAAGGGAAAACAATTTTTCCTAGTTAGTATATTTTATAGATTTTATAGCTCTTTATCGATGTATTTTTTTCTCATTTTGATAGAAGATTCACATACTGCAATTCCACCTTCGCCTGTCTCTCTTAGGTTTACATCTAGCTTATCTCCTACTCTTTTCATAGCTTCTATTGTCTCATCGAAAGTTACAAGAACTGATACTTTTGCCATTGCCATCTCTGCTGATGAGAGTGCATTTATCACTCCAAAAGCATTTCTCAAATTGCATGGAAACTCTACCATTCCTCCTACAGGATCACAGATAAGTCCCATTATATTTATAAGTGCAATTGATGCTGCATTGCCTTGAGTTTCTATATCACATCCTCTTAGATAGCATATTGCTGCTGCTGCCATTGCTGCTGCTGATCCACATTCTGCTTGACATCCTCCCTCAGCTCCTGCAAATGTAGCATTATCTGCTATTACATCTCCTATTGCAACTGCTGTAAGTATTGCTTTTATAAGCTTATCATCATCATATCCGTATTTTTCCATCATTGTCATAATACTTGCTGGAAGGATTCCTGCTGATCCTGCTGTTGGACTTGCTACAATTTTGCCCATTGAAGCATTAACTTCTGATGTTGAAAATGCCATTGCCATTGCGTTATTTGCGGTCTGTCCTAGAATTGTATCTTCACCTAGAAAATAATCTCTCATTGATTTAGCATTTCCACCAGTCATTCCTGTTACAGATACGACCTTTTTATCTAGTGCATTATGGGAAGATTCTTTCATTACATCAAGGCTTTTTTGAAGTCTTTTCCAGATTTCTTCTTTTGTTGTACCATAGCTTTCGATTTCTTCTCCAAGTACTATTTCCCAAAGCTCTTTATTTTCTTCTTTTGCTTGTTGCTTAAATTTTTCAAATGTGTGTTTCATATTACCCCTTAATCTAAGTATTTAAAGAATGTATATTCTTTTCCGTTTCTCATTCTATCTTCCATATCTTTTGTAATTTTTTCGTCTAATTCAACTACAAGCATTATATCATCACCCTCATTTATGGTTTGCATTGTATGGATATTATAGCCTTCATCATATAAAATATTTGAAATAAATGCTATCATTCCCTTTTGCTCTTTGTAACTCATAATTAATGTAGGGTTTTTGCCATAGTATTCTACTTCATTTCCATTTATTGAGATTATCTTTATATTTCCTCCTCCAATTGAAGAGCCTACAACTGTAGATCTATGATCTTTATATGTCAAAACGACTTTTACGGTATTAGGATGGACATCTCCTAGATCCATTGGAATAAATGAATATTCTATGTTCTTCTCATCTGCATACTTAAAGGACTCTTTCAATCTTTCATCATCTGGACTAAATCCAAGTACTCCTCCAAGAAGTGCTTTATCTGTTCCATGTCCTTTGTAAGTTTTCTCAAATGAACCATGTAAGAAGAAGTCTGCTCTTATAAAGCCATCTCCTCCTATCTTTCTTGCAAAACCTGCAATTCTATTTGCTCCTGCAGTATGTGAGCTTGAAGGGCCTACCATTATAGGTCCTACTATGTCAAATATAGATAAGTTTGTCGACATTACACCCTCCTTATTTTTGAAATATCTTCTACTTTATCAATTATTATATCCGGTTTAAATGAGACTAGATAGTCTCTATTTCTAAATCCCCAAGTGCAAGCTACGCTTAATACATTAGCTCTTTTTGCACAATCAATATCAACTTCTGTATCTCCAAAATAAATGATATCGCTATTTTTCGCTTCAAATTTTTCCTTTATTATATATATTCCTTCTGGTGATGGTTTTCTTTTGTAATTGCCACTTTGGCCTAGTACCATATCGAAAAAATCTTTCCCAAACACCTCATCACAAAGATTGTTTAATATATCATGTGGCTTATTTGAAAATACTATTATCTTATCCATCTCTTTTAACTTAGATAATTCATCTATTATGCCATCATAAGCATTTGTAAGATATGCGGGATTATCATTATATCTTTTTAGATAATCTTCTAAGACTTTTTTACAAAGATCATCATCTTTTATTTTGTTTTTTTCTAATGCTTTTTTTACAAGAACTGTTGATCCGTTTCCAAGAAAGCTTTCTACATCTTTGTAGCATACTTCTGGAATCTTAAAATCATCCAAGGCCTTATTCAAATGATAGGCTATGGATTTTGCAGAATCAATTATAGTTCCATCTGCATCAAATATATACATCAAAACTCCTTAAACTCATACATTCCAATAGCTGATGCTATCTGAATACTCATAGAATCGACCAAATCTCTCTGCTCGATTTTTACTGTATTAAATTTTCTAAATTCATCTGTAAGTCCAGATCCCTCATTACCAAAAGCTAGAGAAAAAGGTTTTTTCTTTTCTATTTTACTGAGTTTTTGGGCTTTATCATCTAGCATAAATGAATAGATTTCGTTTTGAAACTTCTTTTTGTAATCAAAGATTGTATCAAATCTTTCTATATTCACATCGAAAAAAGATCCCATTGATGCTCTTATGACCTTTGGATTAAAATAATCACAGGTCTTTCCTATAAGTGCAAGATTTCTATAATCTAAAGCTGCCATTGTCCTTATTATAGTTCCAAGGTTTCCCATATTTTCGATATTTTCTAGTATTATATGATTGCCATCATAAAGCTTTTTCTCATGCTTTTCAAAAACTCCTATTACATAGTCGTTTTTCCTGTTGGATAATCTTATAACTTCCTTTTTGGATTGTCTTAAAATTATATTGTTTTTCTTACAAAGAGCTTTAAGCTTTTCTATTTCATTAAATCCATCATCATAGATTATTTCTTTTACTATATGAGGATTTTTTTTGATAAGCTCAATTGTAGGATAAGCTCCTTGTGTAAATGAGAATTTTTCATTTTTGTCATATTTTTTCATAAATCACCACAAATTAATTTTAACACATATATCCAATTCTTATAAGGATTAATTTAATTTGTGATTTTTTAATTATTCTTCGTTTTCTGCTATAATAATATCGATAACATATATTTATATAGAAAGGCAGGAGAAAATGTACGATTATTCTGAAAGAAATCTATCAATGCTATCAGATTTCTATGAATTTACAATGGCAAACGGTTATTACCAGTCCGGTCTCAAAGACACATGGGGAATCTACGATGCCTTTTTTAGAACCGTTCCTGATAATGGAGGTTTTGCGATATTTTGCGGATTAGATGAGGTTATATCTTATATCAATAATCTACACTTTAATGATGATGATATTGAATTTTTTAAAAACATTGGAGGATTTTCCGATGGATTTTTAGAATACCTCAAAAACTTTAAGTTTGAAGGCGATGTGTGGGCAATGCCTGAAGGAAGTGTGATGTTTCCTTATGAGCCAGTTATTACTGTAAAAGCTCCACTAATTCAAGCTCAAATCTTAGAGACAATGGTTCTTTTGTGCATGAATCACCAATCACTTATCGCGACAAAGACTAATAGAATTGTAAGAGCAAGTGAAGGAAGAGCTGTTATGGAATTTGGAGCAAGAAGAGCTCAAGGAGCTGATGCTTCTATTCTTGGAGCACGTGCTGCATTTGTTGGAGGAGCACCTGTTACAAGTAATACTCTAAGCTCACAGAAATACGGTGTTCCACCATCTGGAACAATGGCTCATTCTTGGGTTCAATCCTTTGATAGTGAGCTTGAATCATTTAGAGCTTATGCAAAGCTTTATCCTAATAACTGCACACTTCTTGTAGATACCTATGATGTATTAAAACAAGGTATTCCAAATGCTATCAAAGTATTTGATGAATTCTTAAAAGACAAAGGTTATGTAGGAAATATAAGAATTGATTCTGGAGATATAGCATATCTTTCAAAGGCAGCTAGAAAAATGCTTGACGATGCAGGATATACAGATTCAAAGATTGTAATAAGCAATTCACTTGATGAATATAAGATTCAATCTCTTATAAAACAAGGAGCACAGATTGATTCATTTGGAGTTGGAGAAAGACTAATTACTGCAAAAAGTGATCCAGTTTTTGGTGGAGTGTATAAGCTTGCTGCAATTGAAAAAGACGGAAATATAACTCCAAAGATAAAAATAAGCGAAAATGTCGAGAAAATAACAACACCAGGATTTAAGGAAGTCTATAGAATCTATGATAGAAATACCGGTAAAGCTGAAGCTGACTATATTACAATAAGAGGAGAAGAAATAGATTCTGATAAACCACTTGTAATATTTGATCCAAACTTTACTTGGAAGATGAAAAGACTTGAAAATTATGAATTAAGAAAAATGCAAGTTAAGATTTTCGATAAAGGTAAGCAAGTCTATAATACACCTGATCTTAAACAAATCAATGATTATTGCAAAGGCGAAGTTAAAAGTCTATGGGATGAGGTCAAAAGATTTGATGATCCACATAATTATTATGTAGACCTTTCACATAAACTTTGGGATTTAAAACAACAACTAATACTAGATATCAAATCAAGATGATTGCAATAGTTACTGGAGCATCAAGTGGAATTGGAAGACAATTTGCAAAAGAATTGGATAATAAGAATTTCTCTGAGATTTGGCTTATTGCAAGAAGAAAAGAAAGATTAGAAGATTTATCCAAGAAATTAAAAACTAAGACAAAAATCCTAGATTATGATCTATTAGATGAAAATTCTTTTCTTAAATTTAAAGATCTTTTGGAAAAAGAAAATCCCAAAATAAAATTACTGATAAATTCAGCAGGAATGGGCGTAAATGATTATTTTATTAGCACAGATATAAAGCTTATTGAAAAAATGATTAAGCTTAATGCACTATCAATTACTAAAATATGTCATATAGCATATCCTTATATGATCTCTAATTCTGCTATAGTAAATGTAGCATCAGTTGCAGCATTTATTCCACAGCCGAAATTCTCGGTTTATGCTGCTTCTAAATCCTATGTACTAAGCTTTTCAAAAAGCTTAAATAGAGAATTAAGAAAAGATAAAATAAATGTATGTGCTCTTTGTCCAAATCCTGTAGCTACGGAATTTTTCAAGTATTCAAAACAAAGCAGTATGAAAAGTTTGTTTAATGAAGATATCAATCATCTCGTAAAAAAGACTCTTAAAAACTGCTATAAAAAAGATATAATAACAACAAGTAAAATCGCAAGATTAATTCTAATATTATCAAAAATCTTTCCACATAACTTTATAATGTGGATTGAAAAAGTATTTAAAATGTATTAAAGCTGCTTATTAAGCAGCTTTTTTAATTATTCAAATGTTCTGTTAAAATATGGGCTAAAATTCAAATCATCTATATGATTACAAAAATCTTCTACAAGCAAAGGATAGATGTCTTTAGCTTGTTTATAATAATATGTCATATCTTTCATAAGATAGTCATATTGGTTTTTATCATTATATAATAGATGTCCACCAAATTTTTTGTATATTCCCATCATTTTCATTATTATTTTTAGTCTTTTGTATCTTTTGTCATTATCTATGTATAAGAAATCTTTCATATTGTGCATCATATCAACAGATGATTTGATCTTTCTTTTTGAAATATCAAATTTCGAGTAGACACTTGCTACAACTTTTTTTGTGTATTGATCATTTGGAACAAGAGTTTTCATATTAAAGGCTCCAATCTCTATACCATCTTCATGCATAAGTTTCTTATCAAATTCCATCTCTAACCTATGATGTTGGACTCCTATTTTGCTAAGAGAATTTATAAGAGGATGCATCTTGCTATCCATTGCAAAATGACCTATAAAACCCAAAATATAGCTTAAACTTGCTTCATCAATCCCTGCTCTTACCATCCTATTTAGAGAATTTCTACAAGGTTCATAGTGAATCTTAGTTGCAAGAAGTTCTGATTTTATCGTTACATCTTTAAAATTAAAAAACAAAAAATCAGCCCCTTGCAATCCAAGGTCATAAAGATCTCTATATTTATTTATAATTTCTTGATTTTTAGGATTTAGATTTTTTATAGAATCTCTTCCCATTTTGTAATGTGCATAAATTGCAGGCATTAAATCACTCCCTATTTTACTATACTTTATTTTAGAAGTTTTTTTTATTTATAAGTGCAAAGCTTAAATAAGAAAGTATAATACACTGGTAATGAATGCTTATTTATATTATTATTTTATTTTTTTATTATTTATTTTTAATTTTAGACAATACAAAAGGAGGAAAATTTGAAAGAAGAAAATATTTTAGGCACACAAAAAATTTCTGTTCTTTTAAGAAAATTTGCAACGCCCTCTGTAATAGCACTTATTATCTCTGCTTTCTATAATATAGTAGATCAATTCTTTATAGGTCATAGCGTAGGAGTCTTGGGCAATGCTGCGACAAATGTAGCCTTTCCATTAGTTACAGTCTCTCTTTCTATAGCTTTACTAATAGGAATTGGTTCAGCATCTAATTTTAACTTAAATATGGGAAGAAAAAGAGAAGATGTGGCAAAGAAATTTGTTGGAAACGCCTTTACCCTTATGATAATAATGGGACTTATCCTTACAATAATTGTAAAATTATTTCTAGATTCTATACTTAAAGCATTTGGAACAACAGATCAAATTATGGATCTTGCAAAATCTTATACAAGAATTACCTCTTACGGATTTATATTTCTAATCTTATCCAATGCAGGTACAGCTTTGATAAGGGCAGATGGATCTCCAAGATACTCGATGAATACAATAGTTGTAGGATGTGTTCTTAATATAATATTAGACCCAATATTTATATTCGTATTCGATTGGGGGATTGCAGGAGCTGCATGGGCTACTGTTATTGGACAAGTTGTTTCTGGTATTATGGTCTTAGTCTATGCTAGAAATTTTAAGACTGTAGATGTCAATAAAGAAGACTTTAAGCCAGAGCCATATTATATTAGGCAAATGGTATCTTTGGGACTTGCACCATTTTTTAATCAATTTGCTTTGATATTTGTTCAACTTGTAACAAATAATACAGTTGTTTATTATGGATCACAAAGCCCCTACGGTTCAGAGATTCCACTTGCAGTAGTTGGTATAGCTTTTAAAGTCTATATGATATTTTTCTCAATTGCCATAGGTATATCACAAGGAGCACAACCATTATTTAGCTATAACTATGGAGCAGAAAAATACGAAAGAGTAAAAGAAACTTACAAATTAGCTGTTACAAATGCTATCAAATTCTTATTTGTAGCTTTCTTGATATTTGAAATATTCCCAACACAAGTACTTGGACTTTTCGGAACAGGAAGCGATGAATATTTTCAATTTGGTAAATTATTTTTTAGAATATTCTTTATAATGACAGCTCTAAATCCCATCCAACCAATATCTGCAAACTTCCTATCTTCAATAGGAAAGCCCAAAAAAGGTGCATTCATATCCCTTACAAGACAGATTTTATTCTTTATTCCACTTGCTATAATACTTCCAATATTTTTGGGAATTAATGGATTATTGATTTCTGGACCAATAGCAGATTTTGCAGCATTTATAGCTTCAATAATTCTTGTAAAGACACAATTTAAAGAAATGGATAAATTAATTTCTAAAGTAGAAGCTTAATAATAATTAAAGGACTATTGCAAATTATAATTTGCAATAGTTTTTTTATCTTAAATTAAAATCTGACCCTAAAAGCTTAATTTAAATAAAACTTTTAAGGTCAGTACACATTCTTATATTGATTTTAGGCTTTGATTTCAAATTCCATATTAAAGCTTTGTCCATTTTCTAATATCAATGGTTCATCGCTATTATTAGTAAAGCTATTTCCATTAAATGTAGGCTCAACACATACATAATCACTCTTTTTATCAGACCATATAGCATATCTTCCGACATTTTCTTTTACTTTGATTGATATATTTCTATTGCTTGTCTTAAAATTGATATCATTTGTGCTAATAAAGATAGTATCTTCTAATTTGTCCTTATCTATCTTATAGCCTTCTATATCTATTTCTTGGTTTTTTGAATAGAAATATGGATGAAATCCAGGAGCAATTGGCAAGGATTTTCCGTTATTTTCAATATTCAATCTAACATATAAAGAATCTTTGGATAACTCATAATAGATTGTAAAATTCATCTTATAATAATCTTTCTCTCCAACTAAAGACAAAGTTACTGAGTTATCAGTCCTATTTACAATATCCCAATCTAGATCCCTTCCAAATCCATGCTGTGAAAGATTACAGCTTGCATCAGCTCCAAAATTTGGAAGACAAGGATGCATTCCTCCCCTTGGTTTTAGGACATCGTCTATTTTAAATTGAACATTTGGGAAAAATATCATATCATCTTTGATCTTAAATTTTTCAATATAAGCACCATGTGTATTTAAACTAAGTTTGGCATCGTTATTTTCTAATATAATTTTCATATCTATCTCCTATACTTACTATAAAATATTTATACCCCAAAAAACTAAAGGAAAAAACATTATTTATATTAATCTTTATATAAAGACCATATATAGAATTTCCACAGATATTATATTAATAATTTTAATATTAATATTGTTTATTTTAATTTTATTTGTTTAATAAATTGATTATAAAACTATCTATTGGGTATAGATAAGATAACAGGAGGTTTTATAGAAAAGCTAAAAGTTTAAGAATATTAGTAGCACTTGTAATTTTTACAAGTTGTAGAAATAATTCAAGTAACACTAATGATAATATAACAAGTGAACCTTTATCAAAAGATTCAGTTCTTATACTGAAACTTCAAGTAATGACACTACAAATAATAGAGAAAGTTCAACTGAAGATAGCAATTCAAATTAAGATATGACAGCTGAATTAGACTATAATTAGAAAGCTTTAATTGACGAATTTGTTACAAACTTAGAAAAAGCTGAAAATGTGACTGCCAGTGAAACACTAAAGATCTATAAAATCTTTATCGATTTTTTAAATAATGCAGGATTTTTGGAAGATAAACTTCAAGAATCAAAAGATTACTTCGTAGAAAAATCAAACGAAGTAGAAGACAAAGAAAACTTCGATATGTCTTTAGAAGCTATAAAATCTTCAATAGATATATATGAAAAAGACAAAGATAACTATCTAACAGAAGTAGAATCTAGCGAATCTACTTGGGATCTTCAAATAGATATGAGCACTCTAAAAGACTTCTTAGATATATAATTACCTAAAAACCAGGATTTCCCCTGGTTTTTTTATTTTTGCTATGAATATCTTATCAAAAATAATATCTTTAATCTTAATATATTTCCTATAAAAACCACTTTAATATTCATTAATTGTCTTATAAATATAATGTGGTATAATAAAGAAAACGATTTATAATTCTATAATTAACTATATTCATTACTGGAGGTTATTTATGAAAAAGTTAGCAAATATATTATTAATTCCCCTTATTATTTTTTCATTTACATCCTGTGCAAATAACACAGAAACTATAAATAATAAAGATTTGGATATTATAGAAAATATTAAAATCCAAGAAGACGCCGATGGTCTATTTACTTATGAAACTTATAATCTTAATGATAATGATTTAATTAGTAAGCAAATATCTGCAAGAAAGGCCGAAGATAATCTTAGAATAGATGAATTTTTTAGAGAAGATAAAGATATCATATATATTTTTGAAGATAATAATAGAACTTTTATAGATAAACAAAATAAAAAATATTATACGGATGATGGTCCAAGTATGTCTTTAATCGATAGAATAAGAGATTTATTTAATAGTGAAGATTCCTCTCTTATTGAAGAAACTCTAAATTACAATCAAGATTATAATTTAGAAGAAAATGAAGATGGATTTGTTTTTGAGTTTTCTAATGGAGATTATATTAAATATGATAAAGATTATATTCTTATAGAGAAAGTTACAACATCAGATGGTACTAAATTAAAAGAAATACTTACTGATAAAAGTGATGATGTGGATAGTTTTTATAATAACAGTATTAAAATAACAGAAAGCTTTGATAAAGTAGATAATATGAGTGAGGTTACAGGTAAATGAAAAAGATAATAATTCCAATTATTATCCTTATTGTAGCTTTGTTTTCATTTAAAGTATATTCTGTAAATAAGAATTATCCTACTAAAGATAAAATCGAAAGATATAGTATCAAAGATACAATAGAATATGAAAATCTAGATATACAAATTACAGGTTTTAAAATTAACAAAAAACCAATAGATGATAAACCTAGAATACTTGATGTTTATTTTGAAGTTATAAATAATAATCCTAAAGATATGGATATAATAAATACGATAACTTCCTTTTCTTTGTATCAGGATTTCTCTAATTCGCCGATCCAAAATATCTTAGAAAATGACCTAAAATCTTCTTATGAGGACTTTCTTCTAAAACCTAATGAAAAGAAGAAATACACTTTTAAATACATAGTTGAAAATAATGACAACAATAGAGATAATTTCATCTATATGAATAACAGATTATACAAAGATGAGTACAATAATAGCTTTGATAAAGGTCTCTTATTATATAAAGTTATAGATTTGGGAGATATTTATGAGTAGAGAATATATTATAAGGGTTTTTAAAAGAAAAAGAGTGCGGATTTTAATTACAATTGTAGTTTTGATTAATTTCTTAGATATATCTAATAGAGTTATAAAAGACCCACTAAAAAATGCCATACCTTTGCAATCTGCCTTTAATGAGAACATTCTTTTCAATGGAAGCATGTATATTGCATTTATCTTATATCAATTTGTAGTATTCTTTCTTGCAGCATTGGGATTAAGTGATCTCATAGCTGAAGATATGAAGACAGGATTTATAAATATAGAACTTACGAAAAAATCTAAGAAAGAGTATCTAAGAAAAGCATACATCAATAATTTTATAATTGGAGGATTATTTGCAATCTTTCCAATTCTTATAAATATATTAATCTGGCTTACATTAAGACCTACTTTTGCATTAAACTTTATAAATTCAGGATTTACCAATTATCTGCGTTTTGAATCAGTGCTTAAAATATCCCCTGTACTCTTTTATATAGTGGTTTTTTTTAATATATTCGTAATTGGTGGAATTATTGCAAGCTTTTCGATGTATCTCAACACCAAATTTAAAAGCATGTATCTTGGACTTATTGCAGTTTTAATAATTGATATATTGCTTCAATTTGTAATTGCTGTAATTAGTAGTGTTTTTAAGATCTATATAAGTTTTGAAGGTCTTTCTGGTTTTGCAGCTGATATGTTTTTTAGAATTGGGATTTTGGATATAATATATCTAATATTAATCTTTATAATACCTATAATATATTTTATAAATTTATCTAGAAGGAAAGATTTTATATGAATATTATAAGAAGAGATTTTAAGTACATATTACACTATGCAAGAAAATACTTTATGGTTATGTTTTTTCTTCTAGTTATATTATTAGTTGATAGCATAGCAAGTGGTGAAAATCCGATTTACTATCTTTTATTAGAAGATTTTAAAGATATGGGAATGATATATAATCTAGGCGAATTTGTACCTCCTTTTATGTGGATTATCTTTCACATATTGCCAGTTTTTGCAATAATAAATGTATTATATAAAGATCATATTAGAAGTGGTACTTATACAATATTAAAAACTCATAGCAAAAGAGAGTATTTCTTTTCTAAGATAATATCTTCTCTACTTACAATTGTAATATTATTTATAACTATATTTTTAATTATAGTTATAGTATTTATAATATTTAGAAATATAGAAAAAGATGATATATATAATCTTTTTAGGATATTTGCCTTTATTATGCTAGATGATATAGTATTGTGCTGGATTTCTCTTTTTATTGCAATTGCAGTATCTTTTAGAATTTCTGTAATTTATATAATAATCCAATTATCAGTTAGCATGCTTACCAATATAAGCTTTATGATAGGACAAGGCTCGCTTGTTTTTAAGCAAGATATATTTGGTGGTATATTTGATCTTAAATCTAATATTTTAATCATATTATCTTATATGATTATTTATTTAATATTAATGTATGTGATTGTTCCAAAATACAATCACTATGGGAGTAAAGAATGATTGAAGTTAAAAATCTTTTTAAAAAAATCGATGGAAATATAATCCTTAATAATATCAACTTAAAATTAGATTATGGGAAAATTTATGGCTTCCAAGGTCATAACGGAAGTGGAAAGACGATGCTTTTTCGAGCAATATGTGGACTTATAAATATAGATAGCGGAGAAATTATTGTAGATAATAAGAAGATTTACGATAATGACTTTCTACCTGATGTGGGGCTTTTGCTTGAAAATCCCTCATTTATAAATGGTCTATCTGGATTTATGAATCTTAAAATGATTGCATCTATTAAAAATATAGCTTGTGAAAAAAGAATTCTTGAAGTCTTAGATATTGTAGGATTAACTGATGCAAAGAATAAATTATACGAAAAGTATTCTTTGGGAATGAAGCAAAGACTTGCTATTGCAAATGTAATTATGGAAGATCCCAAGATTCTAATATTTGATGAGCCTAATAATGCGATAGATAAAGACGGTGTAGAAATTTTAAAAGAAATAATCATAAAAGAAAAAGAAAAGGGCAAGCTTATTCTTATTTCAAGTCACGAGAAGGGAATAATAGATGAACTTTCTTATTGCATATTTAATATGGAAAATGGAAAGATTATTTCTAAAGATTATAAATTAACCAATTAAAAAACCAAGAATCCTTTAAGGAATTCTTGGTTTTATTAGTTTATTTTAATTTCTTTAATAATTCTATTAAGAATTCATAGATTCTTTCTACGCTTTTTATTTCAACTTTTTCTCTTGTTGTGTGTACATCACTTAAATTTGGTCCAAATGATATCATTTCTGTATCTTTTAGAGCTGTCTTTAAAAATCCACATTCAAGTCCACCATGTGTTGTTGTAACTATTGAATCTTTTCCTGTAATTTCTTTGTAGGTATCTTGGCATAATCCTATAAGTGATGATTCTTCTTTCTCCCATCCAGGATATCCGTTTTCGTAGCTTATTTGCGCTCCATGTGATAATGCTACTGTTCCAATTTGATGAGCGTAGTTTTGTTTTTCTGATTCGATTGAGCTTCTTACAAAGGCATTTGCTTCTATCTTTTCGTCATCTTCTTCTAATATTCCTATATTAGCTGATGATGTAAGTGTATTTAACTCAAGATCTTTATTAAATAATCCATAAGGTATTGTGTATAAGAATTCTACGATATTTTTTGAAAGTTCTTTTGTTAAGACATCTTTATCAAATTTAGTTTTATTTATTTCTATCTTTATATCTGGATCTGTAGCTTTTGCCTCATGCATTACTATTTCTTTTATTTCTTCTAGTTTCTCTAAGGCTTTTTCGCTATCTTTAACTTCTACTATTGCATAACCATTTGTTGCAATGGCGTTTTTCTTTGATCCGCCATGAATTGATGCTATACGATAATCTTCTAAGTTATAGATTATTCTTGCTATTTCTTTGATGCCGTTTTTTCTGTACTTATCAATCTCCATTCCAGAATGTCCGCCTGTAAGTCCTGAAATTTTGATTTCTACAAATTCTCCATTTGGACTTTCAAATTCTTTTTTGAATGTAGATCTTACTTCAAGTCCTCCTGCACATCCTACTGTAAATTCTCCTTCTTCTTCTGAATCAATATTCAAAAGATATTTTGCAGTAATCTTTGATGTGTCAAGTGCACTTACTCCACCCATGCTTGTCTCTTCTTGTGTTGTTATTACAAGTTCCAATGGTCCATGCTCTATTTCATTGCTATCTAGTACAGCTAATCCATAAGCTACTGCGATTCCATCGTCTGCTCCAAGTGAAGTCTTATTTGCTTTTAGATAATCTCCATCTACTACAAGTTCAATTGGATCTTTTGTAAAGTCATGGTTGCTGTCATCTTCTTTTACGCAAACCATATCCATGTGTCCTTGTATCGCTATTGTTGGGCTATTCTCATAGCCTTTGGTTGCTTGTTTTCTGATAATTACATTGTAAGTATCATCTTGATACACATCAAGATTTCTTTCTTTTGCAAATTTTACTAGAAAGTCTGATACTGCTTTTTCATTTCCTGATTCTCTAGGAAATTGTTCTAATTGTTCAAACCAATAGAACACATCTTGTTGTTTTAAGTCTTTAATTTCCATATAAACCCTCCTTCTATAAATATACCTTTTTTGCATAAATCAACAAATCAATCGCTTCTAAGTGAATCTATAGCTTTTAGTCTTGTTGCTCTTCTTGCTGGAACATATCCTGCTATAACTCCTATTATAAATGCGAATATTGCAGCTATTATATACAACCAAGGTGGTATATATGATATGCTTACTTCATCTATATTTCCCATATCAGCTACCATTTGTGATGAATATATATTATTTATTATGTTTGATACTACAGTTGATAATATAAGTCCAAATATTCCTCCGATAAATCCTATAAAGCCTGCTTCATATAGGAAAAGATTTCTTATGTCTTTTATACTTGCACCTATTACTTTCATTACTCCGATTTCTTTTCTTCTTTCATAGATACTCATAAGCATTGTATTTATTATTCCTATCGCAGATACTATAAATGCAACTGATCCTATTCCTGCTAATATGAATTGAACTGTCTTTGTGCTTTCGCTAAACTCATCTGCTATGGATTTTAGAGATTGTGTATCATATCCGTATCCTCTTAAATCTCCTTCTACGCTTTCGACATTTTCTATATCATCTACTACTACATCTGCGTAGTAATATTCTATGTTTTTTGAAGGGTTTTTATTGGGCTTTCCCATTGTTAAGGTTGGTGTTTCTAATTTCTGATCTTCTTTTAATAAATTTCTATAAGTCTTTTCATTAAGATATACGCTATCTTTACTTAGTACTGATTCGTCATTTAAAACTCCTGCAATATCCACATTGATTTTTTTGCTTTGTGGCTTGGAATCATTTAAAGGATTAAATTCTCCTTCATATCCTAGCATGATTTGAAATTTTAAATCGGGAGTTCTTTTTATAAGATCATAATTTTTGTTATCTCTTATCTCTACCGCTTTTCCATAGAGCATTTTGTTATCGTCATTTTTTCTTAGAAGCTTTCCAGATTCTATATCATCTTGTGTTAGTCCTTCTAGGACTTTATCTGGGATAATTTTTATCATTGGATATACATCATAATCATCATGATTTTTGACCTTTAGCTGTGCTTGTAGCAGTACATAAGGTATTACTTGTTTTACATGCTTGTTTCTTTCTATTCTTGCTATTTCGTTTTTATCTATCTTCTTGGGTTTTGATTGTCCTGAATCTGATGATATCATTATGTTTTGAATTGATCCTATGGATTTTATCATATCATCTTGTGATTTTTTCATTCCAATTCCCAAGGATATCATTATTATTATGGAAAATGTGCCGATGACAACTGAAAGTATTGTAAGTATTGTCCTTGACTTTCTTCTCCAAAGATTTCTAAATGCCATCAGCATTAGATCTAGTTTATTCATCTATTGTAAGTTCCTCTTCTTTTTGTTTGTTCTTTTTCTTTTTATGTCTTACAAGCATGATTATTATAATGATTATAAGTATTATTCCGCCTATTAAAAACTTACTTGTCATAGGTGAGCCATCTTGTGGAACTTCGATTATTTCTCCTGTCTGTGGATCTATTGGATTTCCGTTTTCGTCTACATCTCCTGCCATTTCTGCTGCAATTTCTGTCTTAAATTCTTTTTCTTCTTTGTGAGTTTGTCCTGTTGAATCTTCATAGCTTATTACTATCTTTCCTGTAAGCTCTCCTTCTTTTTCTGGAGTTATTGTCGCTTGGAATGATTCTTGATCTCCTGCTTGTAGATTTCCTATAAAATAGCTATCGTTTTCTGTTGTAAATCCATCTCCTTCAATTTTAACCATCATTGTAGTAAGATTATCTTTACCTGTATTGTAGATATCCATTGATACTCCTGTTGGAGCATTAACCATTGCATCTGAATCTAATTTTACTTCTGATGTTGTTATCTCTGATTTTTGAACTACTGCTATTCCTATATTTTCTTTTTCTTGATATTGGTTACCATCGGCATCTTCATATTCTAATAGAACATTCATTATATAATTTCCTGCTGGAGCATTTGGCAATACATTTAATGTTATATCTTTTGTTGTAGTTTGCCATGGATATATTGCTTGTGAGTAGAAGGTATTTGATGAATCTACTGGCACAAATACTGTTCCTTTTGTAGTAAGTGGTGAATTTTCTCCTGAATTGGTTGCTGGAACATCTTCTAGACTTTGATCTAGGGTCATCTTTAGGTTGTATACTCCGTTTTCATAATTTGTATTATATAGTGTTATTGATAGGTCAAAATTCTCCCCTGCTTTTGGGATTTTAGGGGTTATTTGATAGCTTGATATTATTAATTTGGGTTGATTTTTCATAACTTGTCCTGTTCCTTGTGTATTGTTTTCTGTATTTGTTTGTCCATTATATAAATTTTCTGCTTCGTTCATAATAATTCCTTATTCATCCTTTAATACTTCTTCTATTGTGTATTTTTCGTGTATCTTTTCAATTTTGCCATCTCTCATATACAAAGTTCTATCAGCAAATGCTGTAAGCTCGTCATCGTGAGTTACCATTATTAATGTCTGATTGTTTTTGGTTATGATTTCTTTTATTAATTCCATTACTTCAAAGCTTGTCTTTGTATCAAGATTTCCTGTTGGCTCATCTGCAAAGATTATCTTAGGTGTTCCCACAAAGGCTCTTGCTATTGAGACTCTCTGCTGTTGTCCTCCTGATAACTCATTTGGCTTATTATTCATCCTATCTTCAAGAGATACTTGTTTTAGAATATCTCTTGCCATTTGATTTCTTTTTTTCTTATCAATTCCTTTAAATACAAGTGGTAATCCTACATTTTCTAGAGCCGTAAGGTTTGGCAAAAGATTATAAGATTGAAATACAAATCCTATATTTAAGCTTCTAAATTTTGTTATCTCTTTTTCTTTTAGCTTGGTTATGTCAATTCCTGAGTATTTGATCTCTCCTTTAGTTGCACTTTCCAAGCCTGCTAATAAATTTAAAAGCGTGGATTTTCCCGAACCACTTGGACCTAAGAGTGCTATAAATTCACCTTTTTTAATTTCTAGGTCAACTTTATCTATAGCCTTTATTATAGATCCACCAATCTTATAGTATTTATATAAGTTATTTATTTCTATTAGGGCCATTGTTTCCTCCTAGTACTATAATAGCAAAAAACACTTGTTATTACTGTTACATTTTTCTTAAATATTACTTAATTTATAATTAAATGCTTTAAAACTTGTATATTCTTTAATTATTTTCCACAAATTTTATAAATTAATTTTATAAGTAATTATGCAAACTTTTACTTTTTATAACGCAGATTTGATTTTCTAATACTTGAAAGATTTTTTTATTAATTATATAATTAAATCAACTATGGATTTATAATTTTATAAAGGAAAGGAATAAATATGAAAGAAAAAAGAGACACTGTAGTGCCTAATAACAAAGAAGATCTTAGAGAATTTACTCCACTTGCAATTGTTCTTGGTATATTGCTTGCAGTGCTTTTTGGTGCAGCTAATGCATACCTAGGACTTCGTGTAGGTTTAACGATTTCAGCTTCAATACCTGCAGCTGTAATCTCTATGGGTATTGTAAGAGTTGTACTAAAAAGAGATTCTATTCTTGAAAACAACATCGTTCAAACGATAGGTTCAGCAGGAGAATCTCTTGCAGCTGGAGCTATATTTACTTTACCAGCAGCTTTCTTATGGGAAAGTGAATGGGGTGAAGGACACATTTCATTTATGAACATATTCCTCCTTGCATTAATAGGAGGCGTATTGTGAGTTATATTTATGATTCCTCTAAGACGTGCATTAATTGTAAAAGAAGATGGAACTCTTCCATATCCTGAAGGAAAAGCTTGCGCTGAAGTTCTAATTTCAGGAGAAGAAGGAGGAGCAAAGGCTTCAACAGTATTCAAAGCTTTGGGACTTTCTGCCGTATATAAATTTTTCTCAAGCGGACTTAAGGTATTCCCTGAAGGAATAAGCTTTGATATCAACACAAAAGTTTTTGGAGGAACAGCATTTTGGATGGATGCACTTCCAGCACTTATGGGAGTTGGTTATATAGTAGGACCTAAGATTTCAGCATTTATGCTATCAGGTGGTATCCTTGCTTGGTTTATACTAATGCCACTTCTAAACATGGTTGGAGGACCTGAAATCCAAGCTTTATCTCCAAGTGAATTATGGGGTTCTTACATTAGATACATAGGAGCTGGTGCAGTTGCAGCAGGTGGTATTATGTCACTTATAAAATCACTTCCTATGATTATAAGCTCATTTAGAGACTCTATGAAATCATTGAAAAACAGAGATGCTTCAAAAGCTACTAATAGATTAGATGAAGATATATCATCAAAACTTTCAATAATATTAATTATTATATCTGTAGTTCTCATATTCTTACTTCCATCAGTACCTGTTGGAATCGCAGGAGCGATAATGATAGTTATATTTGGTTTCTTCTTTGCAACAGTATCAAGCAGAATGGTAGGAATCATAGGTTCAAGTAACAACCCTGTAAGTGGAATGGCTATAGCAACACTTCTAATTTCAACATTGATTCTTAGAGCAACAGGACATGTAGGACATGCAGGAATGCTTTCAGCCATCTCAATTGGAACAATAATCTGTATAATTGCAGCAATTGCAGGAGATGCTTCACAAGACTTAAAGACAGGATATATAGTAGGAGCTACACCAAAATTACAGCAACTTGGAGAATTAATCGGAGTTGCAGTTTCTGCATTAGTAATAGGTGGAGTATTATGGTTATTAAATACAACTTGGGGATTTGGTGGAGCAGAACTTCCAGCACCACAAGCAACACTTATGAAATTAATCGTAGAAGGTGTAATGGATGGAAACCTTCCTTGGAATCTTGTAATAATAGGAATTTTTATAGCAATAATGGCAGAACTTATAGGAGTATCAGTTCTTCCATTTGCAATAGGATTATATCTTCCATTAGCAACATCTTCAGGGATAATGGCTGGTGGAATTGTAAGATTTATAGTTGATAAGATCAAAAACAGAGATCCAAAGGAAAAGGAAGCTGCAACAACTTCTGGTACACTTTATTCTGCAGGACTTATAGCAGGTGAAGGACTAATGGGAATCGTACTTGCAATATTTGCATTAATTCCAATAGGAACAGGAACTCTTGCAGATAAGATCAATTTAAGCGAGACAACACCACTTACACAAAATACAACTATAGTATTATACATACTACTTGCATTAATATTATTAAGAGTAGTTTATAAGAATTTCACAAAGAAAGTAAATAAGAAATAGATGAAATTTGATATTAATCAAATTCCTGTAAGAAATGCAGAAAGCTATTTCGACGATAAAAAAAAGATTTATGTACTTAGAATGTATCATAAGGGTCTAAACCATAAAATCGCACAGAAGTTTTTTAAAAAGCCTGAGTATTCTAATATAAGACTTGATGAGCTTGGCTCACTTGTCTGGGAGAGTATAGATGGCAAAAACACGATTGAAGATATCGCAAATATAATCGATAAGAAATATGGTGCAAAAGCAGACCCGCTTTATAAAAGACTTTTTAAGTATTTGATCTTATTAGAAAAAAATAAATTCATAGTAATAAAGAAAGGGGCTGTTGCAAAAGTCCCAAAATAAAAAAGGCGAGGAAATAAAAAAAACC
>JAUMZM010000049.1 GCA_030528125.1 Tissierellia bacterium | reverse complement strand
AACGCTGATGGTACTGCCAGGGTAACTTGGTGGGAGAGTAGGAAGTCGCCAAATAAATGAGAGCATCGCAAAAGCGGTGTTCTTTTTTTGTGCAAATCTAAGTGGTTTTATATTGTCAGTGAATAAAGAAGAAGCGAAAGATTCTTACCGATTTCGCCCCTTCGGAGCAGTCGTTTTGTCAACCTAAAAAGTGATTTAGTGCTAATTTATTAGTTATTTATTACTTAGAATATTAATCGGTACAATTATATTGAAATTTGTACCGATTCTTTATCTTCATATATTAGCTTATATTAGTTTGTATTAGGTAATTAAACTTTTATTAATTATTTTTTTGTTGCAAAGTCATAAAATATTGAACTATTGCATTTTGTATTATTTCTTGTTTTTAGGCTTAATAGATGTAGATTTTCTTTTGCTCTGGTTATTGCAACATAGAATATTCTTCTTTCTTCTTCTAGTGTTTCTTGTCCTTCTTTGTCATTATTTATTGGAATTGGAAATTCATTTTCTACTAAATCTATTACAAATACATTATCAAATTCTAATCCTTTTACTCCATGTATTGTGGATATAAATATATTTGAGTTATTTCTTGTTTGTGATAGCTTTTTAAATGTTTCGATTTTTTTGTAGAAATCTTCTATATTATCTACTTCTTTTACAAAATATTCTAGTGATTCAAAATATATATCTTTATTTATTATCATATTTCTGTTTTTGTGACTTTCTTTGTAAAGATAGTTTTTGTATCCTAAGTATTTGTATATGAAGCTTATTTTTTTATTTAGTGGAAGCTTTTTAATATGATCTAATTCTTTTGATTTTTTGATTAATGTATTTTCATAAAATTCATCTAGTCCTATTTTTTCTATTAGATAATCAAATATATCCATGTTTTTTGGCTTATATTTGAGACTTTCTATCCATTCTTTTTTTATGTAGGCGTTTATTTTGTAATAGATTCTTTCAAATAGTTCTATATTATCTCTATTTTCGCTAAATTCTATTATATCAAGTATGTCTTTTAGGATATTTGAATCAAAGAAATCTAGATTTGAATTTATCATATTAAATTTTATATTCTTTTCGTATAGATAATTCATTATATTTATTGAAGACACATTATTTCTATATATTATTGCGTTTGTCTTTTTATCTTCAAAATTTTTAATTATATATTCATATTCTTTTAAGAAATTTTTTACGGACTTTGCTTTTATTGGCTTTGATATTTCTGTAGTTGGGTTGAAGCTTTTATTATATCTATTTTTGTTTTGATTTATAAATGCGCCTGCAAATTTGACTACGTTTTTTTGACTTCTAAAATTATCGCTTAGAAATATTATTTTTGAGTTTTCGTAGTTATCTTTAAATTGAAGGAGATATTTTGGATTTGCTGCTCTAAAAGAATATATTGATTGATCATCATCTGCAACTATGAATATGTTGTTTTCAGGATATACAATTTTTTCTAGAATTTTAAATTGAAGTAATGATGTGTCTTGTCCTTCATCTAATTGAAAATACTTGTATCTATTTTTTATTGATTTTAATAGTCTTTGATCTTCATTTATATATTTATATGCTAGAACTTGCATATCGTCAAAATCAAATGCATGAATTTCTTTTTTGATTTCTTCATACTTTTGATATATTAATCTTAAATTTTTAAAGCTTATTTCATTGAGATAACTTTCATCAAGCATTGCATTTTTCATATATCCTGTTGCTGTAAAAAATGTATTGAGATCTTCTTTGGATATTTTTTTATTATTTATTTCTTTATATATATCATATACTAGATCGTATTTATTGTATTTATCTAGACTTTCTAACAATCTAAGATTTTTATTTTCTTTTCTTAATTTATTTTTAATTATAAGATAGCAAAAAGCATGTACTGTCATGAAATTTCTATTGTCTTTTTCAAATCTATTTTTCATATCATCTGCTTGTGATCTGCTAAATGTTATTGAAAGTATTTTTTCTTGATCTATTGATTTTGAAAGTTCTTTTATTCTTTGAAGTAGGACTGTTGTCTTACCCGAACCTGGTACGGCAAGAACTAATGCGGGGCCGTCTTTGTGATTTATGGCTTCTATTTGTTCTCTAGTAAATTTCATATATTCTCCTAATATTAATTTTACCATATTTTTTTTGCTAAAAGTGTGTTAAAATAAATATAACTGATATTAATAATGTAAAGGAGAGTTAATATGTTAATGAATGACTTTTTGGCTACAAGAAATTCAACTAGAGAATTTAAAGACAAAGAATTTTCTGATGAACTTATTGATGAGATTAGCCAAATTCTTAAAGATGAATCTAAACTTATAAAGAATGAAAAAGCGGGATTTATTTTAAAAACTGATGGAGATAGAATATTTAAAGCATTAAATGGTATTGGAGGATATGAAGGATTAATGATTGAAGCTCCTTATTATATTGCTTTAAATACATTAGAAGATGATCCTGTAAGCTACATTGAAGGCGCTTATTACATGGAAGATATTGTTTCTAAATTAAAAGAAAAGGAAATAGGTTTTTGCTGGGTTACTATAAAAGGCCTCAATGATGATACACTTAAAAGATTATTTGGAAATGAAGAAGGAAGAATTGATTATCTTTTAGCAATTGGATATCCTAAAGAAGAGAGCAAACCTCATAAATTTGATGATAGAATTGGAATTGACAAAATCGTATTTATAGATGATTTAAAAACTCCAGCTACTATTGAAGAATTAGAGAATAGAGGGCTTGATCAATTATTTTATTATCTAAGATATGTTCCATCTACTTTAAACAAACAACCTTGGAGATTTCTAATAGAAGATAATACAGTAAAATTATATGTTAAAGATTATGAAGGAATAGAAAATCTAGTCGATAGCGGTATAATAATGTATTATTTCACTAGACTAGCTGAGAGCTTAGCTATTAAAGCTAATTGGGATATAAATCCTTTATTAAATGAGGAAGAATATAAGTTTATAGCTAAGACAAATATTTAACTAAGTGCACTATCTAGTGCACTTTTAAAATTAGAAATTAAGGGGGATAAATGATAAAATTAAAATCTGAAGAACAAATTGAAAAAATGAGAAAAGCATCTGAAATACTATGTCAAACTCATTTAGCAATAAGAAAAGTTTTAAAACCTGGTCTTACTACTTTGCAATTAGATAAATTTGCACATGACTTTATGATTTATAAGAATGCAAGACCTGCACAATTAAATTATGAAGGATTTCCTTATTCTTTATGTACATCTGTAAATGATGAAATCTGCCATGGATTTCCGAGTGACTATGTACTAAAAGAAGGTGACTTATTATCTGTTGATAATGTTGTAGATTATAAGGGTGGACTTGCTGATTCTTGTTGGAGTTACAAGATAGGAGAGCTATCTGAAGAAAAAGCTAAATTAATGGATGTAACTTATGAGTCTCTTATGAGGGCAATAGAGATTTCAAAACCAGGAAATAGACTTGGAGATATAGGTGCTACAATCCAAGAATATGTAGAATCCAATGGATTTTCTGTTGTAAGAGAATTTACAGGACATGGAATAGGTGATGAGATGCACGAAGATCCTCAAGTACTACATTATGGTAAAAGAGGTCATGGACAAAGATTAGTTAAGGGCATGGTATTTACAATTGAACCTATGGTAAATGTTGGAAGATGGAAAGCTGTAATGGATGATAACAATTGGACAGCAAGAACTATTGATGGAAAGACATCTTGCCAATTTGAACATCAAATCGTAATAACAGATGACAAGCCCGAGATTCTAACAGATCAATCTAAGTATTCATTAACTAAAGAAGACGAAGAGTTTATCTCTAATTATAAATTATAAATAAAAACGCTGCAGTATGACTGCAGCATTTTTTATATGAATTTTATTTGTTTTTTGTTATCTTCACGTGCTCTCATTTTCTCTTCATAGCAATTTCTACAAAGAGGTTCATAAATTTCATCAGCGCCAATTTCTATTCTATCTTCTTCTCCTGTCTTTCTAAAAGATACCCAAGCATCTTCACCACAATTAGCACAGATTGCATGGTGCTTTTCTAAGACATCTGCCATTGGCATCAATTCTTTTATTATTTCAAAAGGCCTTGCTTTATAATCAATATCAAGTCCAGATACTACAACTGTGATATTTGATTTTATCAATTCATCAAATATTTCTATTACTTCTCTAGGATCATTTTTAAAAAACTGAATTTCGTCAATTCCAATTGCATCTATATCATGGTTATTCTTATATTCTAATAATTCTTTTAGATCACTTATCCTATATGCGTCAATTTCTTTGTGATCATGAGTTATGATTTTCTTATTATCATATCTATTATCTATATCTGGTTTAAAAGCTACAACTTTGTATTTAGCTATTCTAAGTCTAAATAATTCTCTCCACAAAGAAGTTGTCTTTCCAGAAAACATTGATCCTGTATGGACTATTAATTTTCCTCTTCTTTTCATTTAATCTCCAATCATACATTAAATTTAAAGTTCGTAATATCTCCATCTTTCATAATATAATCTTTGCCTTCCATTCTAAGAAGTCCTTTTTCTCTAGCTTTAGATATTGATCCACAATCAATTAGTGTATCATAATCTACAATTTCTGCTTTTATAAAGCCTCTTTGGATATCAGAGTGGATTTTGCCTGCGGATTCTAAAGCAGTTGATCCTTTTTTGATAGTCCAAGCTCTAGTTTCATCTTCTCCGGTTGTCAAAAACGAAATTAAATTTAATGTATCATAACTATCTTTTATTAGCTTATCTGTTCCTGATTCCTCTATTCCAAGCATATCAAGAAATTCTTTTCTTTCTTCTTCATCTTCAAGCTCAGATATTTCTTGTTCTATCTTTGCAGATACTATTGTGACTTTACTGTTCTCCTTACTAGCAAAATCTCTTACTTCTTGTACAAATTCATTATCTTTTGCATCATTTGCCAAGTCTTCTTCTGCTACATTACATACATATATAATTGGCTTTGTACTTAATAATTGATAGCTTTTTATCAAATTTAATTCGTCTTGATTAAGATCAAGAATTCTTGCTGACTTGCCTTCTTCTAAGACTTCTTTAATTCTTTTTAAAAGATCAACTTCAGATTTGATTGTCTTATCAGATCTTACAGCTTTTTCTCTTTTTGCAAGAATTTTATCTATAAGTTCTAAGTCAGATAGAATAAGTTCAAGATTAATTGTCTCTATATCTCTTAGTGGATTTATTGATCCGTCGACATGAGTTATGTTTTCATCTTTAAAGCATCTTAGAACTTCAACTATTGCATTTGTTTCTCTTATATTTGATAGGAATTTATTTCCCAAGCCTTCACCTTTGCTTGCTCCCTTTACAAGTCCTGCTATATCAAAGAATTCAATTGCAGCATAGATTTTTTTCTTTGAATTATGCATTTTAGCCAAAGTATCAACTCTTACATCAGGCACATTAACAAGTCCAACATTTGGATCTATTGTGCAGAAAGGATAATTTGCTACATCTGCACCAGCTTTTGTAATAGCATTAAATAATGTTGATTTACCTACATTTGGCAATCCTACAATTCCTAGTTTCATTTAATCACTCTCTTTTCTTATTATTGTATAACCTCAAACTATTATATAAGTTAGAGTTACAAAAATCAATTTAATTAATAGCTTAATAAATGGTATAATTAATTTTGAGAGCATATAACATAATTTGTACAAATTATTAAATTATGTATTTAATTTTAAATTTATCTTTAAGGAGTAGGAAATGGTTATTAAAGAAAAAATAGAAAAATTAAGAACTTTGATGCGTGAAAGAAAAATTGATGCATATATCGTGCAAACATCAGATCCACATCAATCTGAATATCTTGCAGATTACTATAAGACAAGAGAATTTATAACAGGTTTTACAGGATCTGCTGGAGTATTTGTAATTACAGCAAATAAAGCTGGACTATGGACAGATAGCAGATACTTCATACAAGCTGCGAAAGAATTAGACAATTCTGGAATAGACTTATACAAGATGGGTGTGGAAGGCTATCCAACTTATGAAGAGTTTCTAATAAATGAAGTTCCAGAATTTGGAAGAATTGGATTTAATGGATTATGCTTTTCAATAGCTGATTACAAATCACTTTCCAAAAAAATGGGAAATAGAATGCTTGTTTCAAATCTAGATTATGTTGAAAAGATCTGGGAAGATAGACCAGCAAGTCCTAATGGAAAAGTATGGATTTATGAAGAAAAATACACTGGAGAATCTCTTAAATCAAAACTTAATAGATTAAGAGAAGAAATGAAAAGAAAAGAATATGATTATTACTTTATAGGAGCTCCAGAAGATATTTGCTATCTTTTAAATATAAGAGGAAATGATGTAGACTATAATCCTGTAGTACTATCATATATGCTAATAAGCGATAAGAGAGCTTATTTGTGCATTGAAGAAGATAAAATAGATGATGATTTAAAAGAATATTTTAAAGAAAATGAGATAGATGTTCAATCATACGATTATATCTTCCAATTATTAAAGGATATCAAAGGACAAAATAGAATTTTCTTAGATCCTACTAGAACAAATGTAAAAGTATTTGATTCAATTAATTCAAATGTAAGAGTTAGTACCGGAATTAATATTACAAGTTGGATGAAAGCAATCAAAAATGAAACCGAATTAGAAAACGAGAAGAAAGCTTATCTAATAGATTGTGCAACACTTGTTAAATTCTTTAATTGGGTTGAAACAGGAACTCATACAGGAAACTTGACAGAAAGTATTGCAAGTAAAAAATTACATGATTTGAGAAAAGAAAATGAAAGCTTTATAGAAGATTCATTTGAAACAATTGCAGGATACAAAGAAAATGCAGCAATAGTTCACTATAGCCCAACTAAAGCATTTTCAAAGACATTAGAAAATAAAGGACTATTTCTTGTAGATAGTGGAGCTCATTATCTAGAAGGAACAACAGATATAACAAGAACAATAGCTTTAGGGGAGCTTAGCGAAGAAGAAAAGACAGACTACACATTAGTTCTAAAAAGTCACATGATGCTTGCAGAATGTAAATTCAAAAACAAGACAACAGGTAAAAGACTAGATATGATAGCTAAATATCCTCTATGGAAAAACGGAAAGGACTTTTTCCATGGAACAGGACATGGTGTAGGATTTGTTCTTGGAGTACATGAAGGACCACAAAGCATATCACAAAGAAGTGATATAGAATTTGTAGAAGGAATGACAACATCCATCGAACCAGGACTTTATATAGAAGATAGTCACGGAATAAGAATAGAAAGTGAAGCCTATGTAAAGAAAGAATATGAAAATGAATTTGGAAAATTCTTAGGATTCGAATTATTGACATATATTCCAATAGACACAAGACCTATAAGAAAAGATCTTCTAGAAAATTGGGAAATTGAATGGATAAATAATTACAATAAGAAATGCGAAGAGAAATTATCTTCATATTTAGAAGGAAATGATTTATTGTATCTAAAGGAGAGTTGCAAAGCGATTTGATAACACAAAAAGTAAAAGACAAATTAAAGGAACTTCCAGATCATCCCGGCGTATATATAATGAGAAATGCCGATGACAAGATAATATATGTCGGGAAGGCTATTAGCCTAAAAAAAAGAGTAAGACAGTATTTCGACAATTCAAAAAACAAGGGCAGAAAAGTTCTTGCAATGGTAAGTCATATAGACCATTTTGAATATATCCTTGTAGAAAATGAAATAGAAGCCTTAGTTCTTGAAAGCAATCTAATAAAAAAGAATAGACCTAAATATAATATTGTTCTAAGAGATGATAAGCAGTATCCATATATAAAAATCACAAACGAGAAATTTCCTAGAATAAAGAAAGTAAGACAAGTAAAAAATGACAAAGCAAGTTATTTTGGACCATATCCTGATGCCTATGCAGTAAATGACTCAATAGATTTATTTCATGATTTATATCCAATTAAAACCTGCAATCTAAATTTTGATAAGGGACAAAGACTAAAAAGACCCTGTCTTAATTATTATATAGGAAGATGCAAAGCACCATGCGTAGGAAAAGCCGACGAAGAAAAATATCTAGAAAACATCGAAAAAGTAAAGAGATTTCTTGATTCAAAAGACGATGAAATATTAGAAGAGGTTCTCTTACGAATGGAAGAAGCAAGCAAAAGTCTAAATTTTGAGCAAGCAGCAAAATATAGAGATTATCATAAAGCCCTTATGGTATTAAGAGAAAAACAAAAAGTAACTAATACCAATGGAGAAGATATGGATATAATAGCTATGAGCAGAGGCAAAAGCAATGTTACTATAGAAGTGTTTTTTATGAGAAATGGAAAGATTGTAGATAGAGAAGATTTCATCTTAAAAGATGATTATAATGATTCAAAAGAAAACATAATGTCTTCTTTCTTGATGCAATTTTATCTTGATATGACTTATATACCAAAAGAGATATTGCTTGAAGTTATACCAAATGATATAGAGATAATAAATAAATATATATCTGATAAAAAGGGTTCTAGCGTATATATTCATCAGCCCAAACTTGGTAAAAAGAAAGCTCTCATAGATATGGCAATAGAAAATGCTGATGATACTATGTTTAAATACGAAAAACGTATAGAAAAAAGAGAAAGGTCAAAATCAAATGGATTAATTTCTCTAAAAAAGATACTCAAATTAGATGATCTAAGAAGGATTGAATGCTATGATATTTCAAATACATCAGGTATTCAGTCAGTAGGAAGTATGGTTGTTTTTGAAAATGGAATTCCAAATTCCAAAGAATACAGAAAATTTAAGATAAAAACAGTACAAGGTCCAAATGATTATGCCTCACTTGAAGAAGTACTTACAAGAAGGCTAAAAAGAGGAAAAGAAGAAAAAGAAAAAGGAAATACCAAGACTGGTTTTGGCGATATGCCATCTTTGATATTGATGGATGGAGGAAAGGGACAAGTATCCATTGCAAAAAATGTCATAGATAAGTTAAAAATAAACGTAGAAATAGCAGGACTTGTAAAAGATGATAAACACACAACAAGAGCAATTATCTATAATGGAAAAGAGATAAATATAGATCATAGAGATCCAGCTTACAAATTGATATACCAGATTCAAGAAGAAGCACATAGATTTGCAATAAATTATCATAGAAAACTTAGAAATAAGACAATGCAAAAGTCAGAACTAGATAATATAAAGGGAATTGGAAAGCAAAGAAGAATAAATCTATACAATCATTTTAAGTCAGTAAAAAACATAAAAAAAGCCAGTGTAGAAGAACTATCAGAAGTTCCATTAATAGGCAAGAAACAAGCCTTAGAAATTTATAAATACTTTAAGCTGAAGGGTTAAAAATGCAAAAGACAATAAAACTAAGTCAAATTGTAGAAAAATGTAATCTTGAAATAGTTCATAAATCTTCAGATTATGGAGAGATTTCTCTTAATTCAAAAGATGTAAATAGACCAGGATTACAACTTACAGGATATATGGGAGAATTTCCATACAAAAGATTACAGATAATAGGAAGAGTTGAATACACATATTTAACAAGTCTTGACAATAGAATAAGGTATGAGAGATTTAGAGGAATATTATCATATAAAATACCAGCTATTATATTTTCTTATGATCAACAATTGCCAAAAGATCTAGTAGATCTTGCAGATTATTATGATAAAACAATTCTTAGAAGCAATAGGCCTACAACAAATTTAATTTCTATTTTAAATCAATCATTGGAATTACTCCTTGCAGAAGAGACAAATGTACATGGAGAACTTCTAGATGTATTTGGAACAGGAGTTTTGATAACAGGCAAATCATCAGTAGGAAAGTCAGAAACAGCACTTGATCTTGTAAGAAGAGGACATCGTCTAGTAGCAGATGACATGGTAGATATTATAAGATACGATGATAGACTAATAGGCTCATGTCCAGAAAATATAAGATATTATATGGAGCTTAGAGGTTTAGGAATAATAGATGTAAGAAGACTCTATGGAATAGGAAGTATCAAGCAAGATTCTTATATAGATATGGTAATCCAACTTGAAAAATGGAATGAGAATTATGAGTATGATAGGCTTGGATTAGATGATAAATATACAGAAATTCTAGGAGTACAACTTCCTACACTTCTAATACCAGTAAGAGCAGGTAGAAATATAGCAATGATTACAGAAGCTGCAGTTATGAATCAAAGACAAAAAAACTTAGGACATAACTCAGCAGTAGAGCTTACAAAGAAATTATTTAAAGAATCCCAAAATAAAGAATAATCCATACTTGACTAATCGTATATTTAATTTTATACTAATTATAGTATCAACGCTTATGTTGATTTGAATTGTTAAATTTTAAGGAGGTCTAAATGACACTAAAAAGAAGTATGAAGACAATGGACGGTAATACAGCCGCAGCACATGTCTCATATGCATTTACAGAAGTAGCTACTATATATCCTATTACTCCTTCTTCACCAATGCCAGAAGCAGTAGATGTATGGGCAGCTAATAATAGAAAGAATGTATTCGGAAGACCAGTACAGGTTAAAGAAATGCAATCAGAAGCAGGAGCAGCAGGAGCAGTACATGGTTCATTAGCAGCTGGAGCGCTAACAACTACATATACAGCAAGCCAGGGATTATTGTTAATGATTCCTAATATGTATAAAATTGCTGGAGAAAGATTACCAGGTGTATTCCATGTAGCAGCTAGAACAGTAGCAACTCATGCTCTATCAATATATGGAGATCATTCAGACGTAATGGCAGCAAGACAAACAGGTTTTGCAATGCTATGTTCAAACTCTGTACAAGAAGTTATGGACTTAGGAGTAGTAGCTCACTTATCAGCTATCGAAGGAAGAGTTCCATTTGTTCACTTCTTTGATGGATTTAGAACAAGTCATGAAATCCAAAAAATCGAAGTTTGGGACTACAAAGATCTTGCAAAATTAGTAAACTATGATGCAGTTAATGAATTCAAAAATACTTCAATGAATCCTGAAAGACCTAAGATAATGGGAACTTCAGAGAAAAATATCTTCTTCCAAAGAATGGAAGCCTCAAATAAAGCTTATGAAGATATCATTGGAATTGCAGAAAAATACATCAATAAAGTTAATGAATTAATCGGAACAAACTATGGATTATTCACATACTATGGTGCAGATGATGCTGAAAGAGTAATCATTGCAATGGGTTCTGTATGCCAAGCAGCAAGAGAAACAGTAGATTACTTAACAGAAAAAGGCGAAAAAGTTGGTTTAGTTGAAGTACATCTTTACAGACCATTCTCAGTAGAGCACCTATTAAAAGCAATACCAGAAACAGCAACAAAGATTGCAGTATTAGATAGAACAAAAGAAAAAGGATCTGTTGGAGAACCATTATATCTTGATGTTAAAACAGCATTCTATGATACAGACAGAAATCCATTAATCGTAGGTGGAAGATATGGTTTATCATCAAAAGATACAACTCCAGCTCATATCAAATCAGTATTTGATAATTTAGCTGAAGAAAATCCAAAGAATCACTTCACAGTAGCAATTACTGATGATGTAACACATACATCACTTGAAGTTAAAGAAGACTTAAAGATTAGAAACGAAGGAACAACAAGATGTAAATTCTGGGGATTTGGATCAGATGGAACTGTCGGAGCAAACAAACAAGCTATAAAGATTATCGGAGATAATACAGATATGTATGCTCAAGGATACTTCGATTATGATTCAAAGAAGTCAGGTGGATTGACAATGTCACACCTAAGATTTGGTAAAACACCAATCAGATCAACATACTTACTTGACGAAGCAGACTTTATGTCATGTTCAAAACAAGCTTATGTTAAACAATATGACTTATTAGATGGACTTAAAGATGGTGGAACATTCCTACTTAACTGTGGATGGAATGAAGAAGAACTTTCACAACATCTTTCAGCAAGAATAAAAAGATATTTAGCAAATCATAACATTCACTTCTATACAATTGACGCTTCAAAAATAGCTCAAGAGTTAGGACTTGGATCAAGAACAAATATGATTATGCAATCAGCATTCTTCAAACTTTCAAAAGTTCTTCCAGAAGAAGATGCAGTAAGATACTTAAAAGAATCAATTGTAAAATCTTATGGACATAAAGGTGATGACATAGTTAACATGAACTATGCCGCAGTAGATAGAGGATTAGAATCACTCGTTAAAGTTGAAGTTCCAAGCGAATGGAAAGATGCTAAGGATGAAGAAAAAGATTATTCAAATCTTCCAGAATTTGTTAGAGAAATTGTAAATCCAATGATCGAACAAAAAGAAGACGATATTCCAGTATCAGCATTTGAAGGAATAGAAAATGGCGAATTCCAAGTAGGAACAAGTCAATATGAAAAGAGAGGAATAGCATTATCAGTACCAGAATGGCAAATTGATAATTGTATCCAATGTAACCAATGTTCTTATGTATGTCCTCATGCAGTAATTAGACCATTCTTAGTAACAGAAGAAGAAAAAGCAAACGCACCAGAAGGATTTGAGACTAAAAAAGCTATTGGAAAAGGAATGGATGGATATGAATTTAGAATTCAAGTATCACCATTAGATTGTACAGGATGTGGAAACTGTGCAGATGTATGTCCAGCTCCAAAGAAAGCACTTGTTATGAAACCACTTGAAGAACAAGTTGAAGCTCAAAAAGAAAATTGGTACTATGCTCATGAAAAAGTTGGATACAAAGATGATGTTATGGATCCAACAAATCTTAAAGGTTCACAATTTAGACAACCATTGTTAGAGTTCTCAGGCGCTTGTGCAGGATGTGGAGAAACTCCTTATGCTAAACTTGTAACTCAATTATTTGGTGATAGAATGTACATTGCAAATGCTACAGGATGTTCATCAATTTGGGGAGCTAGTGCACCATCAATGCCTTATACAACTAATGCTTGTGGCAAAGGTCCAGCTTGGGGCAACTCATTATTTGAAGATGCAGCAGAATACGGATATGGTATGAAACTTGCAGCAGATTCAAACAAACTTTTAGCTGAAGAATTAATGAATCAATTCTTAGAATTAAATCTTGATTCTCCATTCAATGAAGCATTTAAACAATGGATTGAAGGAAAAGAAGATGTTAAAGCTTCTAAAGATGCAGCAGCAAAGATCATAAACCTTCAAGATGAAAAAGTAAATGATGAAAAGGGACAAGAACTTGTTGAAAAAGTACTAAACCTTAAAGATTATCTAGTTAAAAAATCAGTTTGGATATTCGGAGGAGATGGATGGAGCTATGATATAGGATTTGGTGGAGTAGACCAAGTACTTGCAAGCGGAGAAAACATCAACATCTTAGTATTCGATACAGAAGTATATTCAAATACAGGTGGACAAAGCTCAAAGGCTACACCATTAGCTGCAGTTGCACAATTTGCCGCAAGTGGTAAGCGTGTAAGAAAGAAAGACCTAGGTCTTATGATGACAACTTATGGTTATGTATATGTAGCACAAGTTGCAATGGGTGCAAACCAAAATCAAACAATAAAAGCTCTTAAAGAAGCTGAAAGCTATGATGGACCATCACTTGTAATTTGCTATGCACCATGTATAAACCATGGTATCAGAATTGGTATGGGTAAATCTCAATTTAGAGAGAAACAAGCAGTTAACGCTGGTTACTGGCACTTATGGAGATTCGATCCTAGAAAAGCTGAAGAAGGAAAGAATCCATTCCAATTAGATTCTAAAGAACCAACAGAATCATTCCAAGAATTTATTCAAGGTGAAGTAAGATACTCATCACTTAAGAGATCTTTCCCAGAAACAGCAGATGAATTATATCAAGAAGCTGAAAAAGCAGCTAAAGAAAGATATGCAACATATAAGAGATTAGCTGATAAATAATAAATTTAAAGAACTGTCTTTAGACAGTTCCAGACTGTAGACAAAGCAGGTAGAAAATACAAAACCTACCTGCTTTTTAATTA
>JAUMZM010000048.1 GCA_030528125.1 Tissierellia bacterium | reverse complement strand
ATGAGTTTCTATTTTTATTTAGTGTCGCATTTAATTTTACAACTTATCATTTTAAGATTCATCCATTAAAACAGGAGCGATAGTATAGCTCCTACCAAAAGTAATTTCATTTATTTTAAAAATTGTAAAAAATAAATCTAAATCTTATATCATATGACTCCTAACTGTAATTTTTAAAAGCGAGCTTTTCAGAATGCTCGCTTTTATTACAACTGCCATAAGAATTATATATTTATTTTAATTTAAATAAATATATTAACCAAGTCATCAATCTTTCAAATCAAACCTATCAAACTGTTCTTTAGGAGAATCATTATCAATTAGAGCCTTTATAAGTAACTGATCCATTAAAGATCTTAATCTATCATCATCTATTAAATTTTCTACTTGTTTATAATCATTATTCAAATCAAATAAATAAGATTTCATAATCAAAGAAAGCTTTGTTTTTTCCGATTGAATTTGTTTAGGTATATCTACAGGTATTTTGTAAACAGGATATTTTGATCTTTTAATATAATGACCTGTTTCAATTTCTTCTTTGCCACTTCCTAAATATCCTCTAATCCCAGTCAAAGATGTTGTGTATTCAAACAAGGGTTGATTATCCTCTCTTGGGGCTTTTAAATAAACATATTTTCCATCAGTTATATTCATTTGTAATCCATGATAACCAAATAGTGCATATTCTTTATTATAATTATCCTCGATTAAATTTTTCCAACTTTTACCTTTTACACTAGAAGGAATCTCTATATCATTATATTCTAGTATAGTAGGCATAATATCTATATTTTGAGTTATTTGATCAATTTTTTGACCTTTTAAATCACCTTCAGGAAAATGTACAATCAAAGGAAGATGTGATAGTTCATTATACATAGGCATAACATTCTTTCCAACATAATCATGTTCGCCAAAAAAGAATCCATGGTCAGTTGTTACAATTATTAAGCTATCTTCATATATATTTAATTCTTTAAGCTTATCTATAAACTTTCCAAAATATTCATCAGTCATACTTAACAAGGCTTTATACCTAGTTTTTAGATAATCCATCTGAGATTTAGTATATTCATTTTGACCGTATACAGGAATCTCAAAATAATCTCTATCTATATCTTCTTTTGGATACATATCTAAATATTTTTTTGGAACATCAAATGGTTCATGCGGATCAAAAGCCTCAACCATTAAAAAGAAATCTTTATTATTCCCATTTTGTTCTAGCCAATCCATCCCGCTTATATATGTTTGAGGTGATGGATACTGTTGTGGATTATCTTGCCACTTATTTCTATTTAGTTGATATTGTTTTCTAACTCTACCATAATAAGATTTTGGCATGTTGAGAGGATCATCAATAGATGAAATCCAAGGGTCACCTTCTTGACCTCTTAAATAATCCCAAGTATTAAATAATTGAAGATACCCCTCTCCACCTAATCTCATATAATGACAATGATCAGTAGAAATATGAGAAAATACATTATTTTCTTTCAATATTTCTGGTAAAGTTTTGTCAAAAGCTTCTATTGGTCCCCATGATCTTTCCAAAAAATTCATTCTACCAGTTAAAATATCTCGTCTTGCCGGCATACAAGGAGCAGATCCTATCCAGTGCTGATTAAACACTGTAGAATTATTCGCAAATTCATTAAAATTAGGAGCTATTACATCACTTTCTTGATTATAACAATTTAAAGCATCTCTTCTTAAAGTATCAATTAAAACTAATATTGTTCTCATAAAAACTACCCTAATATACCAACTGATACTAATATAGTAGATACAATTAATACCGTCAATATTAATGCAGCTGTATGCTTACCTTCAGATTTTTTTAAAAATTTATAACAAATAAACACTACGATTACTGATAATAAAGATGGCATAACCGAGTCTAATGATTCCTGTAAATTGATAACACCCTCACCAGCTTCAAATTGAATAGCAGTCATAACCTTTACAGTATTTGGTATCAATGCTCCTACAACTACTAAACCCATAACATTTGCAAAATTAGAAAGTCTATCAAATATAGTATTTCCGCCTTCACCTTCTAAAATATCTATACCTTTTTGGTAACCTTTATGAAGACCATAGTATTTTAATGGCCAATATAAAATATTAATAATCAAAAACATAACAAGCGGACCAACTATAGAACCATTAGCTACACATAAAGATGCACCAATAGAACCAGCAATAGGATACCAGGTTAGGTTTAGCATAGAATCTCCCAAACCTGCAAAAGGTCCCATAAGTCCTGCTTTAATATTAGTAACTAGATCTTTTTCATTCTCATTTGTCTTTTCTTCCATAGCTAGAGTTACTCCAGCTATTAGCGGTATTGCAATAGGATGAGTATTAAAATATTCAAGATGCCTATGAACCATGTTTACTTTTTCTTCTTTTGTCTTATCCTTATAAAGCTCTTTTAAAGCAGGTGACATAAGATAAGTAAAACTTAAACTTTGCATACGTTCATAGTTATGTGAAAATTGACAAGTTTGTGATCTTAAAAATACTTTGTTTAATGTTTTTTTAGATAATTTTCCCATTATAAATCATACTCCTCTTCTTCAGTTTCAATATAATTAGCATTATTAGAAATTGCTTTTTCCTTTTTATCAAATTTAATAGCATCAAATATTCCTGCAAATACAATCCCTAATAAAGCACAAGCTAAAATTGGTAACTGTAAGTAAGCATTAAATACAAACCCAGCCACTACAAAGATTATCATTTTAAAATCATTTAACATTAATGTTAATAACATAGCTAAACCAACAGCTGGTATAATTTTAGATGCTACAGTTAAGCCATTTAATATAGTTTCAGGTATCATATCTAAAACGCCTTGTATATAAGTTGCACCAAAATATATACCTAAAAATACAGGTATTGCTCTACTTAAGAAAAACATTAGAGCTCCAAAGTAATGCAAAGGTGCTAACTTTGTAGGATCTCCTTGATCGGCTACTTTGTCAGCTTTATGTAATATAGTGATATTTAAAGTCATTATTAGTAAATGTATTTGTTGAACTAATAATGAAACCGGAACAGCAACAGCTATAGCTGTTGCAACCGCACCAGAAGTATCTGACCCAGATAAAATTCCTATTCCAGCGCCTGATACTGTTCCTGATATAACATCTGGTGGTACATATGCACCAATATTATTAACGCCTAACCACATTAACTCAAGAGTAGCTCCAATTATAATTGCTGTTTGCACATCGCCTGTAATAATACCTACTCCTATGGATGCTAGTAAAGGTTTTCTAAAACCTATATGTGGACCATATTGATCTAGCATACAAAGCCCTGCCCAAATACCTAATAATATAGATTTACCAAATAAAGTCATACCATTATCTCCTTTCTTTTTTATATTTTTCTATTAAAGATTTTAAATTTGTTTTTTCATCCCTTGTAGTTGTTTGTGCGTATACTTCTACCCCTCTATTTATAATCTCTTCTAAAGCTTCTAACTCTTCTTCTGTTACAGAAACATTTTTTAAAAGCCTTTTCCTATCAGGATTAAATCTCATACCACTGATATTCACATAATCAAAATCATGACCATTTTCAATTACCTTTAAAAGGTTAATAGGAGTTCCAAACAAAAGTAATGTGCTCTTTTTTATTGTAGTTTTTTTCATTACATCTAAAAACTTTTCTACACTAAATATATTCACCTGAACTCCTGGAACTGCTAATCCAGCAATCTTTTTTTGAATCGGATCATTAGCCGCATTGTCATCAACAACTATAATAGATTCTATAGCAAAGTTTTTTACCCAACTTGTAGCAACTTGACCATGTACCAATCTATCATCAATATTAACTAACTTAATAGCCATCTTAAAACCACCTTATAAATCAATTTCTTTTTCTTTTTCATATACCAAATCTTTCATATTAACTAAAGACCTTTTATATACTTCCTCTATTATCTTCTCAGCATCATCCTTATTAATTTGATCAAGCATGCATAATTCTAATATCATAGGCATGTTAAATCCTGCGTAAGCAATAAAATCTTTACCCTCAATAACAGACTCTATTACAATATTAAATGGTGTACCTCCATAAATGTCACATAAACAAATGACAAAATCATATTTTTCTTGTAGACTATCAAATTTTTCTATAAATTCTTTTTTAAACTCTTGCTTAGAATCATTTTCTTTTAGTTCTAAAGCAATAAAATTGTCGAAATTTCCAGCTATCATTTTTGCAACATTTAATGACTCTGTTGCAAACTTACCATGACTAGCTAAAATAACTCCAAAATTATTCATTTTTACCTCCTATAGTGTCCGGGTTTTGGGGTTCGGAACATTCTCCTCTGCCCACTTTTCTAAAAATTCATCAAATTTTTTTCATCTCTAGTTTGTTTATCTTGATATTGATCTTCTATAGACATTAATTTTTCAATAAATTTATCGTTTTCTCCGTTTTTATCATATTTTTTATCTATAAAAGTATCTATTATCTCAAAACCTAGATATCTTCCTACTATAACTCCACCTATTGCAATGACATTGGCGTTTAACTTTTCTTTTGCGTATTTTGCAGTTGTAGTATATATAACCAAGGCACATCTTGTTTTGAATGATTTATTTACGGATAGACTTATTTCTACATCTACCCCGCACAAAACAACATCCAAGTCAGCCTTTTTTGCTACTAACTCTCCAACTTTATTTTATCTAGCATATCTATACGAATTTTGATGCCTCCCTCCGTCGTACTAATACATGGTTTAAAAAATTATGAAGACAAGTTCTTGCCAAATCTTTTCCAACTATTCCACTTCCCATAACTAAAATTCTTGCTCCATTATGTCTTTTTGTCATTAGATCTGATCTTTCATCAGATACATTGGCAGCAACTATATTGGGGTCAGTTCATTATTCAATTAGAGGGTTTATTTTCTCTTTTTTGATTTAAACAATCCTGCTATTGCAAGTGCAAGTGTTGTAAATACTCCACTGGATAGTTCAACGCCTGTCTTTGGTGCATTGCCCTTTCCTTCTTTTAGTTCTTTAGATATTTCTTCTATATCCTCTTTGCTTAGAGGTTTCTTATCGTCTTTTTCTTTATTAGAGTCTTTTGAATCTGTATTTTCTTTAGACTCTTCATTTGAGTTAGTTTCGTCTTCTTTATCTGGATTAGCTGGTGTGCTAGGTTCTTCTGGTGTATCTGGGTTTTCTGGAGTATCAGGTGTATTTCCTTCTAATACTTCCTTTGCCTGTGCCATTATAGAATCCATGGCATCTTTTGAAACCAAATCATTATCTCTTATATATTCATAATTTGCGATGAAATTTGCCAATGGATTGTTGATATCTTCTAAGTTTTCTACATCTCTAAGTTCTTGTACAATCTTATCCAAATCTTCATAGCTAATTTTTTCATGTCCTTTTGCTGTTTCTGATAAGCTAAATACAAGCTCTGCTGCTGAGACGAATTGATTATTCTCTCCTTGGCTATTGCCATAGCTTTCAGTTGCTTTAAGAATTATTGATTTTGCAATGATATCTCCATTGAAATCTATTGATTTTGGCTTATTGTCATTTGACCAGTTTTCTATATTAAATGTGTGGCTGTTGCCGTTTGCATCTATTATTTCGATAGTTGCATTCTTTATTCTTCCATTTGATCCTGATTGTCTTGGAATATAGGTAAATCCTTTGATTGATGTTGGGGTTTTGAGTGTTATTGTTGCACTTTCTCCAATATGTGTTTCGCCCCAAGTTGTATGCCACAAAGTTGCCATGTCTTTATCAAATGCTTTATCTAATCCTTGTCCGCTTTGTGCTGGTGCTTCTAGGCTTTCTATATCGTCATTTTCTATTGACATTTTTATTAATTTTAGATTGTCTTTGGCATCTGAAAGCTCTTTTGTTAGGGCTTTTGCTTCTTCTATTGTCAAATTATTTCTATTTGCTAATAGAAGTTTTAGATAAGCATCTTGATAGTCTTTTACTGAATCTTGTGTGTAATTAGAAAGCTCTTCATTTAAAACTGGTGCAAAGTAATCAAGGAATGAATCTATTATAATTGAAGGTGTTAATTCTACTTGTTGTATCTTTAGATTATCTAGCATAAAGTCTTTATATGATCCAAAGTTAGCGGCATTTCCACTTGTTCCATTGAGATCTGCAGCTTTTGCTGTTGATAGAATTCCTATCCAAGTAGCATGTCCTCCTTCTAGATAGAATCTTGCTGTCTTTGCTTTATCTGAGTCTTTCCATGAATTAGGCAATGAATATATTACCAAATTACTAGGATCTGTATAATCTCCATTTCCTACTACAAATGCATAAGTTCCATCGCTTCCTGCTTCATACATGAACTCTACTTCGTAAGTCTTTCCTTCTTGGAATCTGAAGTTTTGTGGAATTGTCTGATATACTATATTGTTTCTTCCTGTAAGTCCGTTTGTCTTAACTGACCATTTGCCATCTATTACATCGGATACGACTTTGCCATTCCAGCCTCTTTGTGTGTAAGGATCGTGCTTTTCAGAAAGATGTGTTCTATTATCGCTTACTCCTTCTACTCCTCCTATTACAAATGGGAATATTCCTTGTGCTTCATCTTCGAAATCTTGGTAAAATACATTGTATTGATCTGAATCATGTGATCCGTCAAATAGTTTGGATGAGTTTTCTACAACTCTTATTCCATCAAAGAATGTTCTATCAGCTCCTTTTTCTCTTCCCAAAGTAAGATATACATTGCTTACATCATCTCCTGTTGTAAAGAATACGTATAGGTTTTGGAAGTAGCTGTTATTATCTATAGTTGATGAATTTGTATTGTGCTCATAAGCTTGGATATAGTTTTTGGCGATGGATTTGCCGGTGTAGTTTTGTACTTTCTTATATCCTGTATCTACTACTACATAGGCTTTGGCATCTGATCTATTATCTACTCCTACATAGATTGCATATTCTGTATTTGGCTTAAGATCTGTAATCTTTTGTGTCAATGCTACGATGTCTTTGTTATCTTTTATTTGAAGCATTGGATTATCTTTTTGGCTTCTTTCTATTGAAACGGAGTCTTTGTCTCCTGAAATTTGCCAATTATCAAGATTTCCACTATTAAAGCCTGTATCTTCTACATGCATTCCTTCTGACCAATTTACATCTTTATTTTCTTGTGGCATCTTATAGATTACATAAGGTGTATTAGCTAGACCTTCTATGGTTATCTTTCCATCTACTACTTGGATTTCTTTTTCTTCTACTTTTCCAAGATCTGTAAGTCTATAGATGTATACTTTATCTACATTCCAATTATCTGGAAGTTGCCATTGTGTTGTTGTTCCTTCTGGGTTAAAGTAGTATAACTTCTCGCTATCTTCTTCTAATTTCTCTCCATTCTGGTCATTTGTCCAAGGAATTAGATATGATCCATTTGCGCTATAGATTACTTTTCCATTAAGTGTTATAACTTTTTGCATATAACCTGGATCATTGGGGTCATTTGATAATCTTTCGATTACAAGGATTGCTCCATCTTCTCCTTTAAGTGTTATCTTCATTTCTGGTGTCCACTTATAGGTTTCGCCATTATCTGTTAATGTGATTTCTTTTCCATTTTCCCATTTTATTACTTTGTAATGTTGGATAAATTTGGTTGGTAGATTTGTCTTAAATATATTTTCTATAAAGCCCTTGTAGTCGTTTCTTCCTTGCCATCCTTCAAAGTCTATCATATCGTAGCCACCTAGTAGAGGATTAATAGCTGCTCCACCATATTTGGGGAAGTTTCCTACCCAAGAGTCTTTTTGATGATTTCTTATAAATCTTACTATATTTGAGTTGATTCCTTTTAGTGAATATCCTCCGTAAGTTAGATCTGCTGCCCAATGTTGGAATGTTGAATCATACTCTCCAGCATAGCCCCATTCAAATGCGTTTCTCCATCCAAGATCATTTAGTTCTTTTGCAAGAAGATGTGTTGCAAATGATCCATTATCTCCTGATTGCCCATTGCCCCATACATCTACATATACAAAGTCTAGATCATCTCCTATAAGTTTCTTTAGGTCTTCAAATCTTTCATATCTTCCATTTACTATATCATAGGCTGCATCTATATTGATTCCTTGATCTAGCCAATTCCAACCATAAGCGAAGTTTCCGTTATTGTCTTTCTTTAATCTATCTGGCTCAAAGTATTTACTTTCTGGATAGGTTTCTGAAGCATTTACATGGATTCCTATCTTTGCTCCGTAGTCTTTGGCAGCTTCTAGTAATTTATTGAAATCTTCTACTCCGCCTGCTCTTTTGCCTATATCTTCATAATTTAGATGCCCTGAGTCATGTCCTTCTGAGCCGTAGCCTTTAAGTAGAACCATTTGTCCAAGTCCATCTGTATTTAGATAGACTTTCTTTATTCCATCTAATGTAGTTAGGAATGGGTTTTGTGCTTGTGAGCCAAAGTTCATTGCTATTCTTTGTCCTACAAGATCTTTTACCTCATCTGATTTGTATGGATTATTCATTATATCTCTATAAGCTATAGCTCCATCTTGCCAATCTATAATATTATCTTTATTTAGATCTCCTGCTATAACGACTTTTGCATGTGGTAATTCCCAGTTTCTTTCATCATATACTTTGAATTTGCCATCTTTTGTCTTGTATGCCCATTGATAAACAAATGGAGATGCTGCTATTCCTACATAATTATCTTTTCCAAGGGTTTGTTTTACAACTGATATTCTTGTGTAGTCATTTGCTCCACCGCCATAGCTAAATTGTGAATTTGACCATACGGCTGCTGATAGATTCTTATCTGATACAAATCCATACATATAACCTTTGTAATTGTTATCTACATTTGGCATTGGGTTTTCTACATTCATGTGTACATCGCCATTTACATGAGTGTTTACGCTCATTCTAGCTCCGTCAAACTTAGCTTGTTCTTGCTTACTTGATACTGATACCAATAGATTGTTTCTAAGATCAAGTGTTGTTATTAGCTTTCTTGGATCATCTATTGTAGAACCGCCCTTTATATTGTAGTTATTTGTGATTGATTCAACTTTGTAATCAAGGCTTTTGCCATCAAGTGTAAGTCTTATTACAATCTTTGCATCTACAAAATTATCTTCATCCTTTAAGTTAAGTGTATATCTTGCTTCACTTTCTGATATTTTCTCGTATTTTACTTCTGGCTTTACTTCTATACCATTTATGGAAACTGTATCTACAAAGTTCTCATTTCCTGGCATCTTGTGGCCTTTGTAGTCGTATTCTTTTACTCTTGGGAATTTGGTATCTATCTTTACCTTTAGATCGCCTTTTTCTATGTAGTCATATTCTGCCATAAAATCATCTATTTCGTTACCTTCTTCTAAAGGTGCTTCTACTTTGGGTATATTTTCTTGATTATTTGTCTTTACAAGCACTGTTGTAGTGTCATTTCCAAAGCTTCCTAGCTTTAATACAAGTCCTCTATTTTCTCTTAGAGCCTCCATAATTTCTGGTGGAATTACGATTGTATCAAATACTTTGTTTCCGTTATTGGTTGCATTTAATTGGCCGTCTTTTTTTAAGCTTAATTCAAATTTATTTAATTCGTTTTTCTTAGGTGACTTAACTCTTGAACCCTGGTAGTATTCGCCTTTTCCATTTACTTTATATTGCCAGAACCAACCTCCTACATCATATCCTACAAAAATATTGTTATCGTTATCTTTATGATGTAAGAAAACTCCAAATCTTGACTTTCCATCTTCTGATTTATCGATAAATTCCATTCCAAAGTTTGTTCCTTCGGGATTTGATTCTAGATTGTCCTTTGAGAAATTTGCTGTTTTATTTGCATTGTCATTTTCTTTAGTTGATTCTAATTTGTTGTATCTTACGCCATCTTCGATTTCTTCTGATACATTTCCTTTAGGATCGTTTTGAGCTTGCCATTCTATGACTTCTACTTTCTCATCATCTTTTTGGGAATCTTTGTTAGTTTCTTCCAGATTTTCTTTAGAAGAATCATTGTTTAAATTTTCATCTAAATCTTTAATATCGTTTTCTTTTTTGTCTGAATCTTCTTTTAAATCTAAGTCCTTATCTTCATCTGTAGCTAAGTCTTTAGCTTCATTTTGAACTAATGCATTGGTTTCTTTTACCAATTTATCTGCATTAGTATCAGAAAAGTTTTCTCCAGCTACTACTTTACCTACCATATTATAATCATTTTCACTTAGACTATCTGCTTTTGCTTCGTTTGATGTTAACGAATTCATTATTACAAAAGTCAAAGCGACTGATAAAGGAATAATAGGACTTTTCTTAGAGTCCTTTTTCTCTTTCATTTAAACCTCCACTTTAAATTTTTAGAATCTTTGTAAAACATTTTCTACCAAGGTAATTTATCCCTTTAAATATATATTACACTATATAACAAAATAAAGCAACAATTTTTGTGCATTTTTGTTCACAAAGTTTGTTTTTTATTATATTATCAATATTTTTTAGCTGTTTATCTCAAACATTTTTTAACAAAAAAAGACTTTAGAAATATAATTCTAAAGTCCATTGTCTGTTATCTTTTTAAGTTCTCTAAATAGTGGCTTTGCACTTTCTGTCTCAAGCGCTATATTATAAGCCGAATCCTCAGTTGCTATTGTTATTATGCTCCTTGCTGGAGATGGTGTTATAAGTATTTTGTCTATATCTTTAAGTTTTATAGAATATACATTAAATCTAAGCAAATGCTGATAGATTGCATAGATCTTCTCATCTGTTACAAGAAAGCATGCCGAACCCTTATTATTTGTCGCAGAAATATAGTCAAATATTGCAACAAATGGGTAGAGTCTTTTTTCATTTTCACTTACGATTTTTAAAAGTGCATCAAAATGTGCTACAAACCACTTTTTGGTTGCTCCTTGGACAAAACCTCTGTATTTTGCATAATTGTATAGATCTTCTGGAGTATCTAATTTCCATTTGGATAAGTCATTATTTGAATTTATCTTATCTCTTAATATGCTATTTATCTCTTTTATCTTATCAAATTCCTTTGCCCTAAAAGCAAAATATTTGACTTTTCCATCCTCTATTAGAAATATTTCGCCCTTTCCTCTTAATCTTGGCTTGCTTTTTATTTCAAAGGCTGAAATATTTTCATAGGGTATTTCGTTTTTACCTATTGTAACTTTGTCATCTTCAAAGATTGCCTTTGTAAAAAAATTTGTCTTTAGCTCTATTGTCATATCCTCGCCTTTTCTCTTCTCTTTCTAATTATGAGTATATCACATTTAGCTTATTTTGGTAATGACAATTTAGCTATTATAAATTTAAGATGGATTTTTATATAAAAAGCTATATTGATTTTATTTGTAGTAAATCTTCTACTACTTCATCAGAGTATTTATCTATATCATTATCGCTATCTTTTACTCCAATTGTGTATATCCCTAATTTCTTAGCAGTCTTTAGTGCATAAGAGCTATCTTCTATAAGAATCATATCTTCTATCTTGGAATCTGTAATATCTTCTATTAATTTATAAATCCTTGGATCATCTTTTCCGATAGATAGCATATTTGTGTCAAAATAATAATCAAACTTATTATCTATTTTTAATCTTTCAAATGTCTTTTTTACTATATTGATATCTCCTGTTGTAAGGACTATTTTCTTGTAGTCTTTCGCTCTTTCTAGAAATTCTCTAACGCCCTTTTTTAGTTTTACTTCTTTTAGATAGAATTCTTCTAATATATCCATTATGATTTTCTTAAGATTTTCCTTGGTATCATCTATGTTGTAATCTTCTATCATAAATTCTAAAGCTTGGTCTATATTCATTGTATAGATATCTTCACTTAGACTATCCTTAGGCTTTATGCCCTTTGTTAGAAGTAGTCTTTGAGAAAGATCTTCCCAAATTTTCATAGAATCTAGTATTACTCCATCGACATCAAATATTATTGTTCTCATAATTTCTTAGCTTCTTCTAAAAGTTTACTTGAAGATTCTTTTATATCATTGGACTTAAATATAGCTGATATTATAGCTATTCCATCAAATCCAATACCTCTAAGCTTAGATACATTTTCTAATGTAATTCCTCCAATTAGAACTTTTGGAATATCTATTTTGCCGATTTCTTCTAGGCTATTTCTATCCAATAGTAGTGCATCGTCTTTGCTTTGAGTTTCAAATACTGCACCTACTCCTATATAATCTGCTCCGCCCTCTTTTGCAAGGATTGCCTCATTATAATTAGTTGCAGAAACTCCTATTATCTTATCATCTCCTAGAATCTCTCTTGCTCTTTTAAGCTCCATATCACTTTGTCCTACATGGACTCCGTCAGCATCTATTTCTTTGGCAAGCTTAACATTGTCATTTATTATAAATGGTATGTTTTTCTCATTGCAAAGTTTTTTTATCTTTAGTGCTTCTTTGTAGAAATTATCATAATCTAGATCCTTTTCTCTTAATTGAAGCATTGTTATTCCACCATCTATGGCTTCTTCTACAGCCTCACTTAGACTCTTTTCTTTAAGCCAACGTCTATCCGTTATGGCATATAATAATAGATCATTTGATTTCATATTTTGCATACTCCTTAATCTTTGCATCTGTCATATTATATATTGCATCTATTAACTTATTTCTATAAGTGGAGTTTCCCTCATCTTCTTTTAGTTTTTCTTTGGCTATCTCTCCTGCAATTCCCATAATTAAAACAGCCGTTACACTAGCTTCTAATTTGTTCTTATTTTTTGCAACAAGAGATGCGGTAAGTGCTGATAGCATACATCCTGTTCCTGTGACTTCTTTCATCATGGAATTTCCATTTCTTATTACATAGCATTTATTACCATCTGTTACAAGATCGATTTTCCCAGACATTGCTATAATAGTGTTATATTGTAATGCAGCCTTTTTTACAAAATCTATCTTTTGTGAAAGATTATCCTCTGTAACTGTATCAGATTCACTTACATCTACTCCCTTTGTGCTGTCTGATTCTTCTACAAATGAACTAATTTCTGAAGCATTTCCTCTTATTACCGCAATCTTATAATTATTTACAAATTCTTTTGTAAGGCTTGTCCTATACTTACTTGCTCCACTTCCAACTGGATCAAATACTATTGGCTTATCCATATCATTTGCCTTTTGCATGGCAATTCTCATAGAAGGTGATATATTATCATCACAAGTTCCTATATTAATCGTAAGAGCATCGCTAATTGATACAATCTCTTCTACTTCCTTTTTCTCATGCGACATTATTGGACTTGCACCTATTGCAAGAACTGTATTTGCTACATCATTTACTGTTACATAATTTGTAATGCAATGAATAAGTGGTGTGTTTTCTTTTGTGTTTTGTAAAATTTCTTTAAACATATTTGCTCCTTTCATTCAAGAAGAAAAAAAGCTATAAGCAAAGCCTATAGCTAATCCCTACGTTGGCATTATCCAAATCAGGTTATGGGTCTAAGTTATAACTTACTCTCAGCCTAAGCTCCCCTTGAATACTTCTATTATAACAAATACAAAGTCTCTGTACAAAGAAAGTTTTGAAATAAACTAATCAAAAAAGTATATTAAATATAAGCGGAGGTTATATGATAAAGTTAATAGCAATAGATGTAGACGGAACGCTTTTAAATAGCAAAGCAAAAATTGACAAAGATACAATAGATGAAATAAAAAGAGTTAAAGACAAGGTAAAGATAGTAATTACAACAGGAAGAATGTATGCTGCAATAAAAGAATTTATAGATATATTGGATATAAATGGAAAAGATAATTATTCTATAATAAATACTGGAAGTCAAGTTGTAGATAATAACGGAAATTTCGTAGTTGATAATTATCTTAGCCTAAAAGACTACGAAAAGGTAAAAGATTTATCCAAAGGATTTGACATACAGATAGTCTTTTATACAAAAGATGAGATGTTTACAATAGGTAAACCAAATTATGAAACAAAAAATGATGCCGATTATATAAAAGTTCCAGTAAGTGAATTTGATGGAGTTGATAGACATTTTGGAAGAATAGGTTTTGTAGGAGATAGAAAAGAAATCGATAGATTTAAAGATAAATTCGAACAAACCTTAAAAAAAGACTATTACACAATGAGAAATGAGACATTTTTATTTGAAATCCTTCCAAAAGAAAGCGGCAAAGAAAAGGGCCTTAAAGAATTAGCAGATATCCTTAATATAGATAAAGAAGAGATAATCGCAATAGGCGATAAGCCAAATGACCTTAACATGATTAAATGGGCAAAAATTGGAGTTTCAATGGGACAATCAAGTGATTCCATAAAAGAAAATAGCAACTATGTCACAGATACAAACGACAATAACGGAGTAGCAAAAGCAATAAAGAAATTTATAGAATAGGAGGATATCATGAAAAAAGTCAAAAAAGACAAATCTCTAAACTATCGGCAGATGAATTACAAAGGTAAATACAAAAGAACTAAAGTAATGATCCCAATTACACTTCTAGCATGTATCTTGGTTTTCTTTATTTCAAAATATTGGATAATATATGACATAATTATGATAGTAGCACTAGTATGGCAACTTCTATATACTAGAAATAAAATGTTAGAAGAAGAAAAAGAACTTCAATAAAAATAATTAATAATATTATAAAAAAGGGGCTGTTGCAAAAGTCCCAAAATAAAAAAGGCGAGGAAATAAAAA
>JAUMZM010000047.1 GCA_030528125.1 Tissierellia bacterium | reverse complement strand
TTAAAAAGCAGGTAGGTTTTGTATTTTCTACCTGCTTTGTCTACAGTCTGAGACGATGAATTTAATTCATCGTCTTTTTGGTTTCTTTTTAAATAAATTTTTATAATATTTTAAATGATCATACTATTAATATTGAAAGGATTTATTTAGATATATGCATTAAAGATTTTCTTATATTTTTTTCATCAAATTCTTTATCATATATTGATTTAATTTCTGATATTAGATTTTCGATATCATCTTTTGATAATTTGTAATTTTTGATTTGATCCATTATTTCTAATCTTTCAAATAAATCTTCTATTTTTCTTTTCTTATCTTCTAAGTCTTTATAATCTAGGTAGGATAAGATTGCTATTGCTTTATTTAGGTAGGCTTTATTGAAATTTATTTTATTTAGTGAATAGCTTATTGCATCTACAAATGATAGTCCATAATTTGGATTATCTGATATTACATTTGTTATAAAACCATCATTTATTAAGATTGCATAGATTATAGATTCTAGCTTTTTGGTTATCTTTTTGTCTTTGAAATCTTTTATGGCATCTAGTAGGTTTTCTTCTAGTATGTCAATTGATGCATCTTGTAGATGATGGGCGATTTTATTTATGTAGTTTTCGCTTTTTTTGAATTTGTATTCTTTGGATAGAATCTCTGTTATTCCATCTAGAAAGTTTGCATAGCTATCATTTATTATCATATTTGTATTTATGAATGTATGAATTGGCGGGTTTTTTGATATGTAGTATTTTTCAAATGAGTTGTTTTCTCTATATACTACAGATACGCTTCTTGAATCTGCGGAACTTTCTAGGCTTGTTGGAAATGTGAAAAGTGGCTTATCGAGTCTATCTGCTGCGATTTTTGCAGTATCGATTGACTTTGTATCTCCAAATGCAAATATCATATCGGATTTTTGTACTTTTATATCCAATAAGAGTTTTACAACTGTTTGGAATCTGCATTTATCTTTTATTATCAATCTACCATTTGTCTTTAAATCAAGGTCCATATCTCTTATTAGACCTTTTGATTTGTCATCTGTTATTATAAAGACTCTTTTACCGTAGTTTTCTATTATTTTGTTTACTGATTTGTAGGAATCACTTCCTATTGTATATCCTGATTGTTTTGATGTGTATGACATATTCTCTTCCGTTATCGTTTATTTATTTAATATATTAAAGGCTTGCTATACTATATTATCACAAATACTATATAAAAACAATAATATTATTAGACTTTAAATTTATGATTGTTATAATTGATGTAAGAGGTAAATTATGAGGATTTTATTTAAACTATATGTGACTTTTTTTAAGATAGGTCTTTTCACATTTGGTGGTGGTTATGCTATGCTTCCAATGCTTGAAAGGGAGGTTTGTGATAATAACAAATGGATTGAAAAAGATGAGATTTATGATTACTATGCTATAGGTCAGGCGACTCCTGGAATTATTGCTGTAAATACTGCAACCTTTTGTGGTATGAGGGTAAGGGGATTTTTTGGGGCTTTGTTTGCTTCTTTGGGAATTATAAGTCCATCTATTATAATAATTTTGCTTATTGCAAGCTTTCTAAAGACTTATAGCCATATTGAAGTTATAAATCATGCTTTTGCTGGTATAAGAGTTTGCGTATGTGCGATGGTCTTATCTACTGTTATTGATATGATAAAAAGAACCTGCAAGGACTATGTCGGAGTTTTGATTTTGATATTGACTTTTCTTGCAGTGGCACTTTTTAAGGTTTCTCCTGCAATTGTTGTAATTTCTGTTGGAGTTATTGGCGTTTTTCTAAAAAGAGGTTAGTATGTTTGTATTGATGTATGAATTTTTTAAAGTTGGATTATTTGCTATAGGTGGCGGCCTTGCGACTTTCCCATTTCTAATGGAGCTTTCCACAAAGTATAATTGGTTTAGCCAAAAAGAGCTTTTGGATATGATTGCTGTTTCTGAATCAACTCCTGGCGCTATTGGTATAAATACTGCAACTTTTGCAGGATTTAAGGTTTTTGGAATTATTGGTGGAATTGTTGCAACGCTTTCTCTAATACTTCCAGCTTTTATAATAATAGTTATAATTTCTCACATGCTTAACAAATTCAAAAACAGTGTCACTGTAAAAAACATCTTTGCAGCTATTAGACCATCAACTGCAGGACTTATTCTTGCTGCGATGAGCTCTGTTATTGTGTTAAGTTTATTTGATGTTGAAACATTTAGGACAAGTGGAGAATTTCTAAGCTTATTTAGAACAATTCCTATAATATTATTTGTCGCAGTATTTGTTCTTTTAAGGAAAGTAAAGAATATTCATCCTGTAATTATAATATTGCTTGGAGCTGTTTGCGGAATTTTGCTCAATTTGTAAAAAGAGTATAATATTAAAGAATAGAAAAATCAGGAGATTAATATGGAAAAGTTAGATTTTATAAAAGACCTATTGAAATTTATAGACGATAGTCCTTGCAATTTCTATGCTATTTCTAATGCTGTAGAAAGATTAGAAAGATCTGGATATGAGAGACTATATGAAAACGAAAGATGGAATTTAAAGCAAAACGTAAAGTATTTTGTAACAAGAGGAGGATCATCTCTTATAGCCTTTACTGTAGGAGATAATGTAGAAGATGGATTTAGAATAGTTGGAAGTCACTCAGATAGCCCATCTTATAAAATAAAGGCAAAGCCTGAGATGATTAAAGAAGGCATGCTTGTATTTAACACAGAGCCTTATGGAGGAATGATTGTAAGCTCATGGCTTGATCGTACATTATCCTTGTGTGGAAGAATGGTATATGAAGAAGATGATATGCTAATTGAAAAAAACATCAAGTTTGATGAAGATCTTGTTACAATTCCAAACCTTGCAATACATCTTAATAGAGAAATAAATAATGGATATACCTACAATCAACAAAAGGAAATGCTACCAATTGTTGAAACAATTACCAAGGAATTAGGAAAGACATTTTCCAAGGATAATTTCTTATTAGAAAAAATATCAGAGACCTATGGAATAAAGAAAAGCTCAATAAAAGACTTCGAATTATCATTATATGATAGACAGAAAGGATCTATAATTGGACTTAAAAAGGAATTTTTCCAAGTAGGAAGAATCGATAATCTTGCAATGGCTCATGCATCAATTGAAGCTATAAGAGATGCTGATACATCAAAATTCAATATGATAGTTATAAATGATAATGAAGAAATCGGATCTTCAACAAGAAGAGGTGCCAATAGTCCATTCTTAAATAATGTTATAGATCGAATTATAAATAATATCGGAGCAGATTTTGAGAGTAAATCAATTGCAATAGCAAATTCATTCCTTATTTCAGCTGACCAAGCGCACGCAGTTCATCCTAATTATCCAGAGGCCTTTGACCCAACAAATAGAGCACAGATCAATAAAGGAGTTGTAATAAAGATTGCAAATAACGGAGCATATACATCAGATTCACACTCAATTGCAAGATTTAAGACATTGTGCAAAAAGGCTGGCGTAAAGACACAGACATTTTATAATAGATCAGATAAAAGAGGCGGTTCTACAATAGGACCAATCACCGCATCAAAGATTGGTATCAATGCAATAGATATAGGAAATCCAATATTTGCAATGCATTCAATAAGAGAAACAGGTGGAGTAGATGATCATGTAGATACCTACAATATATTTAAAGAGTTTTTTGGAGGTTATAAATGGCAGTAGTAGAAGTTTGTATATTCCCAATAGGAGAAGGAACAAGCGTAAGCAAATACGTAGCAGGTTGTGAGAAAGTATTAGAACAATATCAAGACAAATTAAAATATGAGCTAAATCCAATGGGAACAAATATCGAAGGAGACTTGGATATAACATTTGAAGCTATAAGAAAAATGCAAGAATCAGTATTTGACAAAGGAGCAAAAAGAGTCTATTCAGTTGTAAAAATCGATGATAGACGAGATAAGAAAGCTTCAATGGATCAAAAGATAAACTCAGTAAAATCAAAATTATAAATGAAAAAGTTATAATATCTGCAATGATATTTTAAGTATATAAAATTTATATTATTTAAAAATAATATAAACAGAAAATATTAATATAAATAAAACATTTACTTAATATAAAAAATATAGTATACTTAGAATAAGTTAATCATAATATTATTATGATACTAATGTAATTCTTGAAAGGTACAATTATGATAAAGAATAAAATTTCATTTATTATGGCAGCTATTATTATACTATCTTCCGTAGGAACAAATAATCGAGTATATGCTAAAGGGTACAAAGTTGACCAAAAAAATGCCATAGAATCAGTAGTAAGTTCAAAATCTTATTTAAAAGAAGATAATAAAATATCTAGTGATGTAGAAGGTATAAATAGTGAAGAACTTATAGGGGTAGATATAATTAAGCCCAAACAATTGTCTAATAATGGCATTACAAAAAAATCAGAGGAATTTATAACACTTAAATCATCAAAGCCACTTAAAAGAACTCAGATATTATCTAAAAATCAAGTTAAGAAATTGTATAAAAACCTTAATTCCGTTAATAAAGGAACAAAAATTATTGGATCTATAATAGGAATAAAAAGTCCGGTTCTTGGTCTTTTGGTTCAAGCAGGTGGTTTACAAAATCCTAATTTTAGAAAAGCAATAAAAAAAGCCTATAAGACAAATAAAAGGCTTAAAATAGTTACAGAGTATAGAGGATCTATGTCTTTAAATAGAGTATATTATTATGTAGTAAATTAAAGATTTTTAATAAAAGAGGGAAAAATGAAAAAGTTAAATAGAAGATATATATTAGCAGTTATTGTAGTGCTTTTGTTTACAATAATAGATTACAAAAGAACGGGAAGCAGTTGGTATTTAAAATCAAGTGTTATTATATTGTGCTTATTATACCCAATAGCATATTTTGTAGAAAAGAAAATACACGATAACAAGATAAAAACTAAATAATAAATAAAAGACCACATTTATAAATGTGGTCTTTCTAATTTATGTAGATAATATAACTTAAAAAAAGGTTTACATTATATAAAAAAAGATATATAATTATAAAAAATAAATAAGGAGGAGTTATGAATTTAAAAAAGCTTAAAGTTAAGGAAATTAAAGTTGCTACAAGACGTAATACTTGTGGCGGAAGATGTGGTTGTGGAGTTAATGCAGGTCAAGGTGCATAGATAAAATATTTATTTTAATTATGATTACAAGTATTTTGGATTATTAATTTTAATTCAAGATATTTGTAATCGTTTTATTTTTTGGAGAGATAAAATGAGATTAAGTAAGGATTTGATTATAATAGAAGTTAATCCAAATCTTATTAGGATATATAATAAATATACAAATTCAATAATAGAAGTACATAAGTTAATATATGAATATTTAAAAGAAAGAGATGAGAATAATGATTTCTCTGATATTTATGATAGTCTTACAAGTTTCCAAATAGACTCACTAATTAATTCAAATGTCTTAATTGAAGATGAGAAAGAATATTTATCAAAAAAGTTTTTGGAAAAAAAAGCGATAAAAATTAATAAAATTACAGATGCATATTTACATTTAACATTAAATTGTAACTTAAAATGTGAATATTGTTATCAAAGAAACAATTTGAATAAATTTAAATATTTAGAATTGAGTAGTTGGAAAAAAATATTAAGAATTTTAAAAGAAGAAGGAACGGAAAGGATAAATTTGACAGGTGGAGAACCATTAATATATGAGGATATTGGCAAACTAATAGCTTATGCCTTTAAATTAGGATTTAAAATCAATCTTTTAACAAATGGAATGTTGCTAAATTATAAAGATGATTTTTATAAATATATAGATAATATAATAATAAGCTTAGATAGTTTAGATATAAGTCTAAGAAATGGATTAAATACTGATAAAGTATTATCAAATATAGTTGGATTACATGAGAGACAGGTATGTAATGTTATAGTGCGATCAGTCTATTTAAAAGGTTCAGAAGATAAAAGTGAAGAATTAAGAAAATATTTAGAAAAGTTAGATATAGATCATATTGGTGCAATGTTTATGCCATATCATTCTAATGAAATAAGACTAATACCAGATTATAATAAGTATGATTTGATTGATGATGATTGCATAAGTTCTGGATGTGGTGCTGGAAGCAGTATAGTAGCTATAGATCCTACTGGAAATGTTTATCCTTGTCAGATATTAATGTTTCCTGAGCTTAAGATAACTAATATACTCAATAAAAATTGGAAAGAAGAATTTAAAACTAATAAAATTAATAATGAAATGAACAATTTTAATAAATTAGAATATAAAGAGTGTTCAGAATGCAATTATAACAATATATGTGATGGTGGATGTAGAGGAAATTCATATATAATGTATGGAGACTTTAAGCATAGGGTAGACTATTTATGTGATTACTACAGAAAATGTTCGGAAATGTGGATTAAAAATGCGTAAAGAGAACAATAGTTTGATTAAAGACAGTTTAGCTAAAATTGTAGATAAGAAAGGATTTATAATTCTTATATCATTAAATCTTTTATCTGCACTTTTATTTGTGTATGCCCCCATAACTTTAAATGAAGTTGTAAAAAATGTTGGAGAGATCAAAACCTATGATATAGTAAGAGTTGTTTTGATATTAGCAGCAGGATATATTGTAGATTTCATTTCAGTTTTTGTAAAAAATAATCTAATTCAAAAATATCATGGAAGATCTTCTGAAATCTTATATAAAAATGTATTTGAGCTTAAGTATGATAAATACATCAACATGGGACCTACTGCAATTAGAGAGCTTACATATAATGCAACAGATGCTTATGCCAACTATTATTTCGAGATAATACCAGGATTAATCGTAAATATAATTACTATAGTAGTTACCATAGTTATAGCTTTTACATTAAATCATATAGCAGCTATATTGATGTTTGCAACACTTCCAATCCATTATTTTGGATTTAGAACATTAAATAGAAAGCTTAGCGAGCTTTCCATTAATCTGAGAGATTCAAGTTCAAAATCAGCAAAAAATATCAATTCCATAATTTCTCAGATAGATTTTATTAAGCAAAATTCACAAAATGATAGACTTATCCCAAGAATTATAACCAATATATTAGAAACTCAAGGAGTTAGAAAAAGAGTAAATTATGTTGCTAATGGAGCATCAGGATTGCTTATTGGAGTAAATCAAATAATTCAAAATCTAACAATAATTCTTCTTGCATCTCTTGCTTTGAAAAATAAAGATGCATTTGGAGGAGTAGTTTATGTAATGCTCGTATTTCCATATTTTTCAAATGCTATAAGAGGTCTTACTTTTGCAAATCTAGGATTTGCAGAACATAAGGCTGCAGATGAATTTCTAGAGACATTGATTAAATTTAAAGAAAAAGATGGGAATCGTAAAATGCCAGATAATATCGAAAATATTAAGTTTAAAATAAAATCAGTAGATATTTTAGATAAGAATTTGATAAATGATATTAACTTAGAATTTAAAAAGGGCGATGTAGTAGGAATAATGGGAGAAAGTGGAACTGGGAAAAGCACTTTTGTAAAATTAATCCCTAAATTTAGATATGTAGAGGGGATATCTATAAATGATATTCCAATAGAAGAAATTAGAAATGATGAGTACAGACAAAAAGTGTCTTATTATTCGCAAAATACTCCGATTATTACAGATACCATATATAATAATCTAAATTTTGGAAGAGATAATGTGGATAAAGAAAGTTATGAGAATATGAGATTCTTATCCAAATTTACAAATCTTGATGAAGTTATAGTTGAAAATGGATCAAATTTATCGGGTGGAGATAAGCAAAGAATTGCACTTTCTAGATTTTTCGTAGAATCTGCTCAAATAGTAATACTAGATGAGCCTACAAGCTCACTTGATAAGTTGACAGAAACAGAAATTATGAGTGATGTTCTTAAAAATACAAAGGATAAAATAATATTTATAATAAGTCATAATCCAAGCATTATGGATTATTGCACTCATATAGTAGAGTTAAAAAACAAAAAAGTATATCTAAAGAATCTTAAGGAATCAGATTGTAAGAATAATTAATATTAATTATATAAAGTTTTATGATTTCTAATAATTATTATAATCAAATCGCCCACTATTTCTAATGAAATAGTGGGCATTAAAATTTTATTTTTGGACCTTTATTTTATATCCAATCCTTCTTTTTAAAGAATTTTACCAAAATAACAGGAAGTATCTGGTATTTGAAATCAAGCATTATTATACCCAATAGCATATTTTGTAGAAAAGAAAATACACGATAACAAGATAAAAACTAAATAATAAATAAAAGACCACATTTATAAATGTGGTCTTTTTAAGTTAATAGCTTTACAAAAAAATGGGGGGATATAATATAAATATAAATGAAAAGGTTTTTGCAAATAAAAATAAAGAGAGAGACAAATGGATAAAATAAATTTGAAAATAATTAAAGATAGTTTATATAAAATTCTAGATAAGAAAGGATTTATAATTCTTATAGCATTAAATCTTTTATCTGTACTTTTGTTTGTATATGCGCCAATAACTTTAAACGAAGTTGTAAAAAATCGATGATAGACGAGATAAGAAAGCTTCAATGGATCAAAAGATAAACTCAGTGAAATCGAAACTCTAAAATTAATTGTAAATTAGAAACATTATAAAAGGAGAGACTTTAAAGTCTCTCCCTTATGGTCTATATATTATATGATATTGTAATTTTAATATTATTTCTAATTTTCGTTTATAATTTTCTTATAGAATTTGTAATTATAAACTACACCTAATATTAATATTATAGTTCTTACAATATTTAAGCTAGTGCTTGTGTTTTTATCTTTTATAAATAAACATATTAATATAATTATAAGAATAGAGAATATTATGTTTAAAATTATAAGCTTTTTGTTTTTCATGTTAACCTGCCACATTTGTTTTTCAAAAGATACTTTTTTATGAACTTTTTCATTGGTTTATCAGCATAAAAATACGTTACATATTTATATCTTGAATGACCCTTTACATAGTAAGTCAATTTTTTATAATATAATGTTTTTGAGTATGTTTTTTGCTGTTTCAACTATACTTGCAATAGTTCCAATAAATCATACATAAGGAACAAAACTAAATATTCCTAATACTATTGATTGTATTGCATTATCTGTTGAAGTATCGCCATAGGTAGTATTTATATATACATTATCAAATTCTACTATTCATTTTATATATTTTAAGTGAAATTTATAAAATTTTCAATTTTTTTATAATAGCATATTTTATTTCTTAAAAGAATTCTTTATAAATTCATATTTATATATTTTTTATATTTTACCGTAAAGATTTATGACGGCAATATTCTTGTTATTTTATATCCAATCCTTCTTCTTAAAGAATTTAACCATAAGTACAACAATTAGAATAATCATAATCCAAAACAACGGATAGGACCATTTCTGATAAAGCTCTGGCATATAATGAAAGTTCATTCCATAGACACCTGTTATAAAGGTTATTGGAAGAAAAATCGTAGACCAAACGGTTAGAATCTTCATTACATCATTTGATTTATTCGCAATTTCTGTATCAATTGTTGCAATTAATGAATCTGTCATATCTCTATATACTTCTATAAATTCAATCATTTGAATGGTATGATCGTACAAATCTCTATAAAATAGCGATGTGCTCTCATCTATTACATAAAAATTAGTCTTACTTAGATCACTTATTACATTTCTTAAAGGCCAAAGTGTCTTTCTAAGATAGATTAGATTTCTTTTTATAGTATATAAATCTGATAGAAGCTCTCTATCTGCTTCTTTTATGATTTCTTCTTCTATCTCGTTTATGTCATTTCCTATTATTTCAAAAAGCTTGTAATAATTATCTACAACTTGATCTATAAGTCCAAGGAATAATCCTTCAACTGTATGAAATCTGGATTCTTTTATGTATTTTAATCTTTGTTGAATGGGATTAAACTGGTGACTTCTAATCTCATCTACTGTTATTAGAACATTATCTTTTAATATAAAAGACATCTGTGAGAAATCAAGTTTATTTACCTTGTGCTTATTTCTCTGATATTTTACAGTATCCATTATCATAAATACATAGTCTTTATATGATTCAACCTTGGTTCTTTCATCAACTGATAGCATATCTTCTACTACAAGTGGATGGATATCAAAAGTTTCTATAAGCTCTATTATCTTGTGTTTATCATTAAGTCCTGTAATATATATCCAATTAATCTCATCATCTGATATTTCGGCATCTTTTACAGAATCTATGATCTCTGATTCATATTTATTTTTATTAAAATGAGTAAATCTTATTATGGTCTTCTCTTGACCTTCATCTTGCCAAAGTTTCAAATCATCTTTGAGGTTTTTCTCTAATACATCTGACATTGGTTCCTCCTATTATAGAATTTACCTTTGTTTCTTTTTATATCAATTACAATAAACTTGTAAAATAAGCGCATATTAGTATAATCATAACGTTAATTTGAAGTTTAGAAAGTAGGAGTTTTATGAATACTATTGAGATTTTTGCAGTTTCCTTAGCAGTTGCTATGGATGCTTTTGCAGTAAGTATATGTAAGGGACTTTCTATAAGAAAGACCAATGTAACTCACATGTTAAAGGCTGGATTGTATTTTGGATTTTTCCAAGCACTTATGCCTTTTCTAGGATTTATTCTTGGAGTAAGATTTAAAGATTTGATAATGAATGTAGATCACTGGATTGCTCTTGTTTTGCTTTCACTTATTGGAGTTAATATGATAAAAGAATCAAGAAGTGGATCTTGTTCAACTGATCCATCTATGGGATTTAAAAAAATGATAACACTTGCTATTGCTACAAGTATAGATGCAATGGCAGTTGGAATTACAATGTCAATATTAAATGTAAATTTAATCTTTGCAATATCTATGATGGGAATTGTAACATTTATACTATCAGCTCTTGGAATAAAGCTTGGAAATATATTTGGCTCAAGGAGCAAGACTACAGCAGAGATGATAGGGGGATTTGTCCTAATTATAATAGGAGTTAAGATTTTATTAGAACATTTGGGAATTTTGGTTTTATAGGAGGATTTATGGCTAATAAACCTTTTTTGTTTTTGGATATAAATTATAAATTAGACGATAGATTAATGCTTAGCGAAGTTTTGGAAAGCGAGAAATTTGAGCTTATAGGAATAAGTGCAAATAATAGACATTATAGCTCAAATGATGTAGCAGATAGATTATTAGAAGATTTCTTTGATTATGGAATCTCAATGCCAATTGCAAAGACAAATGAATTAAATATAAAAGATCAAAAGATTATAACCACAAAATTAGAAAATAACGATAAGAAAAATAAACACTATATAGAAGAAGATGAGGCTATTGATTATATTTATAAGGCTGCCAAAGACTGTGAGGTAATGGATATAATCACAACAGGTCCTCTTACAACAATTGCAGGTGCTATCGAAAAGTACGAAGATTTCACAGATTATATAAATCATATTTTCATACTAGGAGGAGCTTTTCTAAAAGGTGATGTTACAAATGATGCAGAGATTAACATATACAATGATCCACTTGCAGCAGATATAGTATTTAGAAGCAATATTGACGTATTTTTGCTTCCAATAGATCTTTCAAATACAATCATACTTAAAGATGAAATCATAGCTAATCACAAAGAAAACAGCCTAATAAGAGAATACATGAGATTACCAGAAGATCAAAGATATATCTCGGCAGCACTTCTTTTTTATATGTATCTTACACCAGAAGCATTTATATTTGAGGAAATGGGACTTAAGGTAGATACTAAGTACCAAAGAGGCAAATTAAAAGAAGATAATGATAGAAAGAAAAATCTTGTAGCCAATAAAGTAAATATAGATAGTTTCTATGAATTTGTTGAAAGTTTGATATCTTAATGTTATCATGATATTGGAATGTCCAAGAAAGGAGAACTTATGGACTTAGATAAATTGTTAGAAATAAGAAGAACTTATAGAAGTTTTGATGAAGGAAAAACAATTTCCAAAGAAGATGCCGAAAAGATAATAAGAGCAGAGAAATTTGCATCCAGAGGAGCAAATAGACAGACATTAAGATATGCAGTAGTTAGAAATAAAGATCTTGTAAATAAGATTACAGATAATGCAAAATGGGCAGGCAAAATTCCAAATGATAAGGGACGTCCACAAATAGGCAAAAGACCTGTAATGTATATATTAGTTTATACAGATAACTCAGCTTATTCAAAAGTAGATGCAGGACTTGCAATATCCAATATGACATTAAAGGCAATGGATCTTAATATAGGATCATGCATACTTGCAGCAATCAACAAGAAAGAAATATCCAAATTAATACAAGAGCCCGAAGGATATGAGCTCATGCTTGCTATAGCTTTTGGATATCCAGCACATAAGTCAGAAATCATAGAAGCAAAAGACGACAAGCTAGATTATACAAGAGATGAAAACGGAGACTACAAAGTAGAAAGAACAGCTACAGAAAGGTTATTTAAAATTTATGAGTAATACACTTTTAAAAGTAAGCAACTTAACCAAAAAGTTTGCTAGTCTAAAGGCAATTGATAACTTATCATTTGAGGTATACGAAGGAGAAGTTCTAGGAATTATAGGACAAAATGGTGCCGGAAAATCCACACTATTTCGCTCAATAATGAATTATTTCACAGATTATACAGGAGAGATTCTATTTAAAGATAAACCTGTAAAAAAGATAAAGCTAGAACAGATAGTATTTTTGCCAGAAGAAAGATCACTAGATGAGAAAAGTACAATAAAAGATCAGATAAAGTTTTTTGGAAAACTTAACAAAAAGAAAGTAAGTGACCAAAAGATAGAGCAAATGCTAGAGTATTTCGAAGTAAAAGGCAAGCCTACAGATAAGATAAAAAGCCTATCCAAAGGAAATATGCAGAAAGTTCAGCTAATATGTGCACTAATATATGAACCAGAATTTGTAATATTAGATGAGCCTTTCTCAGGACTTGATCCATATAATATAAATCTACTACAAAATATAATACTAGACTATAAGAACAAGGGAAAGACAATAATATTTTCATCTCACAATATGGAAAATGTAGAGAAGGTCTCAGATAGATTACTTATGCTAAAAGACGGCAAAAAAGAGCTATACGGAACCATAAAAGAAATAAGAGATGAATTTGAAAGACTTGAAATTATAGTAGAGACAGACTTTGATTTAAGTTTCTTAAATGAGATAAATTATGTTGAAAGTGTCACAAAAGATACATACTGGCACATAAAAATAACAGATGAAAAGTACGGAGAAGAAATAGCAAATAAAATCCACGATGTATGTGGATATGTCAAACTTTTCTCTCAACTACCTCCAACACTTAACGAGATATTCAATATGAGGGTTAAATCATGAGAAGAATAAGATTAGTAGCAATAGAGACATTTAAAAAACAAATAAAAGGATTTGCTTTTTGGTTTATGGTACTATTTCCATTTGTAATGGGAGCGATATTTGCAGTAGTAATACCCAAAGTCTCACAAGAAACTTTTAACCCAGAAGACTACAAGCTTGTAATAGATTACAAAGACGAAAACAACTACTTTAACAAAAGAGATGTAGAATACATGAGTGAAAAACAAGCCAATAAAGCTTTAAAAGATGAAAAAATCGACACTTATGCAAAAATCAATATAGAAAATGGAATAATAAAAGCTACAATAAAAGGCGATATCGATGCAGATTATGAATCGATTATAGATAATGCCCAAAAAAATCTAAATTACGATATGGCAAAGCTTAATAAAGATCAAAAAGACATCCTAAAAAGAAAGCCAGATGTAAAGATAGAAGAAGCCAAAAGCTCATTTAATGTAATATCATTTGTAGTAATAATATTCCTATTTATAGTACTTACAAATTACTCTCAAGTTACATTAGTAGATATAGCACAAGCCAAAGGAACAAAAAGACTAGAGTTTATCTTCTCATCAGTAACACCAGAAGAGCATTTTGCAGGCAAAATCTTAGGAATAATAATGACAATAGCATTCCATCTTTTGGTATATGTATTAGGATATTTCGCACTAAAAGGCGTTATAATGAATCTAATAGATGTCAAAGAATCAACCCTTAGCGAAGTAGGCGATATGGTTGGATTAAGTATAACAACAGAGCAGATAATAATAACAATAGCATTTGTAATACTTGGAATACTATTATATACAATGCTTGCAGCAATACTAGCATCGCTTACAAAAAGAGTAGAAGATGCATCAAAATATGCAATGCCACTTACACTACTTATGCTTGTAGCATACTTTATAGGAATAATGCCAGGAGCAAGCGAGACTGCAACAGTCAAAGTTCTAAGCTATATACCATTTTGGTCAATGTTTCTAATGCCAGATAGAATGCTAAAACAAGCAGTATCAATGCCACAAGTGTATATAACACTTGCAATACTATTATTAACAGTAATTATAGTCTATATGATAGGATCAAAAATATACAAAAAATATATACTTAACTATTAATAAAAACAGGCTTTCGCCTGTTTTTTGTTGGAAATTTCTTATAAATACTATAAAAGTATCAGAAATTAAGAGCAATAATTTCAAAACATGGAAAGTAAGCTTTACATATAGAAATAAAAGTGTTATATTAATAATGTAAAGCTAGCTTTCCATAGGAGGAATATGTGAAAAATAAATTAGAAGATATCAGAAAGGAAAATGGCATAACTCAAGAACAATTGGCTAATGCTCTTGAAGTATCAAGACAGACTGTTAGTTCGTTGGAAAAAGGAAGATACAATCCATCAATTATACTTGCCTTTAAGATTGCGAGATTTTTTCATTTGAAGATAGAAGATATTTTTATTTATGAGTCCAGTGGTAATAAGTCAAGTAAAACTTAAAAAAAGTTAAAAATTACAAACGT